>DATNQL010000850.1:0-13771 GCA_036704025.1 Stenomitos sp. | reverse complement strand
TGGCTTACGTTCACTACTTTTTTTCATTACTCAGAGGGAAGCAAGCTTTAGCAACCAGTTGGCGACGATGGTTCCCCTCGTTCAAATGCCTATGGCTCGGTTTTTACGATACCGTTGTTTTAGTTTTATGCATAATCATTACCTTAATTGTTTTAGATTCATTGATTCCGCAATTACAAGTTTGTAATTCTTATGAAACAGCAGAACAAATCGCTACATGCAGCGAATTTGTTAGAACTAATGGGGGAAAATATGCTACTCAGTACCCTTTAAGTTGGATTGCCTTAGTGATTTGGGTCATTCTTCCAGCTTTCCTTTACCAAGATGAATACCTAATTCGACAACGCCTGTTTCCCAATCAAAAGATGGCTCTCTCCAATGAAGACCGGGTTGATGTTGAGCAGAGCAATGAAAAAGATAACAGCCAGCACAGTGAGACAAAGAATCAAAAACAAAAGGGAATCTTACAGCCTCACAAGATAATATCTCCATCCCAGCAGAATCAGCGAAAACTTCAAAAATTAGCGAAAAAATTGCTAATAATCTTTTTAATTCCCTCTGTAGCTATAGGGATTTATGTGTTTTCAAAATGGCCCGAATTGACAGCTAGTATACCTCGGCTTTCCGTTTCTCAAACGTCCATTCCCGCCTCCTCCAAAACCCCAGGTGTAACGCCCTCACCCATTACGTCTCAGTTACCTACAACATCGCCCCAGCTTGACCCCTTCCAGAAGGCCGTTAATCAGGCCATGAGTGCTGCTACACTCACTCAATCAGCAACTCTAAAAGACGATTGGAAGTTAGTAGCGAGTAAGTGGAAAGACGCGATCGCACTGATGAAAGCGGTACCACCTTCCCATCCTCAACATACCGTAGCGCAGCAAAAGGCCATTGAGTATCAACGCAATCTGGATTACGCTCAGAAAAATGCAATCAATGCTCAGTAATGGGATTGCGGACGATCAAGACCAGAATCAACGCGGAGAATTACGGATGACCCTTCTCTACAATGGTTCCTCTTCCCCAACTCAACCCGAGGCGATGAGCAAAAGCGACATGCTACGCTAATGCCTCGGATTGCATCTCAAGTTACCGAACTCTAGCGTTTTTCCATGGGAAGATATTCAACACTATGGACACCTGTGTAAATTTGAGTGGGTCGAAAAATTCGGTTTTCTTCTAACTGCTCTTTCCAATGAGCCAGCCAACCTGCCACCCGTGCGATCGCAAAAATCGGCGTAAACAAGTCTGTCGGAATCCCCAATTTCCGGTAAACCAACCCGGAATAGAAATCGACGTTAGCGTAAATTCCTTTATGACCCAGTTTTTCCTCGACCGCCTGTTCTAGTGCAACGGCAATCTCATAGTAGTTATCCTGACCAAACTTCTCAAAGAGTTGCTCCGCTAAGTTTTGCAGAATGGTTGCTCGCGGGTCTTTCACTTTATAAACTCGGTGACCAAAGCCCATGATTTTGGCCTTACGCTCTACACAATCCTGTACATAGGAACGGACGTTTTCCACCGAGCCAATTTCTTCCAACATGGTGATCACTTCTTCATTCGCTCCACCATGCAACGGACCGGCTAATGTACCCACAGCTGAAGCCACCACAGCATAGGGGTCAGTCAATGTCGATGCCGTGACCATTGCTGAGAATGTCGAAGCATTCATCGTGTGTTCGGCGTGGAGTGTCAAACAGATGTCGAAAATCCGAGCCGCTAGCGGATCGGGTTTTTGCTCATTGAGCATGTACAAAAAGTTGGCAGAGTAATCCAAGTCATCATTAGGCTGAACGGAGTCATTGCCTTTACGCATCTGCTTGAAAGCTGCCACCATCGTCGGAATTTTCGCCAACAAGCGCACCACGGCTTCCCGAATATAATCGGGGTTATCTAGCGCTCGTTTGGAGTAAAAAAGACCGAGTGCAGCCGCCGAGGCTTGTAGTGCGTCCATGGGGTGGCCTGTTTCCGGGAAGCACTTCATCATGTCTCGAATTCGATATTTAATCCGCCGACGGTGGCGAATTTCATATTCAAAGGCTTCGAGTTCTTCCTTCGTTGGCAACTCACCCCAAATCAGCAGATACGATGTTTCCAGAAACGTGCTGTGTGATGCGAGTTCTTCAATGCGAATACCACGATACTCTAGTATTCCCTTTTGTCCATCGACATAGCTAATACTGGATTGAGCAACAGGAATACCTTCTAAACCTGGTCTATACTCGCAAACTGTCATCTTACTATCGAATGAGTTTTAAACGTTCTCAGGCTAACTTACCAGAAACTTCTATATTAGTCGCTTGTATTACAAAATTTGTTAATCCTTGTTAAAGGAACCACTTAGGCGAGGTCAACAAGAACAGTTCGCTCTGACCGATCGGGGACTCGGTGTCTGGCATATTTATCCCGATGACTCCGGCTTTTTTAAGGATAAGCTTTTCTTGAGCATCACCCCAAACCAATGTTTCCGCCCAGTTGCCTAAATCGGGTTGATGACCGACCAACGCCAATGTTTTATCACTCGCATTGCTCTGCCACCTTTGCTTGAGACAACTGACCCAAACCTCAATATCACCATTTGGAGCGAGAGCGGTCAATTCTTCAATAGTGGACGCTAGACCCGCCTTTTGCAGGATAACAGCCGTCTGTTTGGCTCGTATTAAAGGACTGGTCAAAATTAGGTCAAAACGCAGACCCCGGTCATAAAGTTGTTTCGCGACTTGAGCCGTTTTTTGACTTCCTTTATCGGTCAGTGGACGTTCTTCATCATGGGTGTAATCCTCTCTCAAGGCGGCGATACCATGACGAATCAAATACAGTTCCATCGATATACTGCTTCTTCACACAACATCTAATCAATTCTGTCACACTGCCAAAATCACCGCAGATTTCTACCTGAAGGGTTTTTGTGTTGATCGCAACCGCTCAAATCCCTTAGTCGGTATTAATCAGATTGTCCTTAGGATTGACTAGGCGCAGAAGTTTCTGCTTGATTTGGATATCAAACACTTCCCACTTCATTTTGGCGTACTCAGCATTATCGTTAAAGCTGCCTAAAAACCCGATCGGAATTTCAAAACCACCGGCCATCATGCGTCCACCGCCGAAGAATCGTCCATTACTATCTTGACCAAAGGCTTCTTTGATGAACTCATCAGGGTCAAGAGTCAGTTTGTTGGTTCTGAGTGAGCCAATTACGACTTCTACTTCTTCGTCTTCATCGTGAACGATGCCATACACCACCGCTGTGTGAACGTTCTCTTCCGTCACCAAAAAGTCTGCCGCTTGAGGGATAGCATCCCGGTCATCGTAACGGAGATAGCCAACACCGGCAATGGAGAAGTTATTCTGTACTAGGCGGTTTTTGAGCGATCGCTCAATCACATCCATAACACGGCGCGATCTCGCGGTTTGGAGAACGGCATTCAGCAATTGGGGGTCATAGAACCGACTGAGATACCCGGCGGCTAAGAAATCTTCTTCCTGTGCCTGCATCAGCCGATTGGTATCGGATCTCAAACCATGCATTAAGGCTGTAGCACACTTAACATGTTCATTAATGCTACTGTCTAGCTTCAGTAGCCCAGCCTGAAGGTACTGAGTTAACATTGTGGCTGTGGCTCGTGTCTGGGGACGAATATCGACAAACTCAGCTTCTAAGTCGCCCTGAGTTCTGTGATGGTCAATGATCACGATGATCGGCAGACCGGATTGTTTGATCAGAGGCATCAATTGACTGGTTGTTCCCTGGTTATCGATCAGCACACAGCCTTGATAGATCGATAAATCCCGATCCTTCAAGGTCTGGACGCCCCATCGTTTGGCGGGTAAGTTGGTGAGCTTAACCAACGCGATGTTTTCTTGATGCGAGAGAGTACCCGCGTATACAATATCACATTGAATATTGTGCTGTTGCACAATGAGCTGGTAAGCCCAAGCGCTGGACAAGGCATCCGGATCAGGAAAATCTTGGATGAGAACGAGCTGACGTTCTCTGGTATGACGCTTTAGGGTTTGTCGAAATTCAGCAATTTTCTCTTCAGGCGAGGCTTCATGCCACCGTCTCTCACCAGCATGATTGAGGTTGCTACTCGCCTTGTCCAGCGAGTCTGGAGACTGTTGAGGCTCAACAGCGATCAACTCTGAAGGAGTAGCGGATGGGAATGAATCATTAACAGACGTGAGCGAATTCGATGGCATGTTGGGTTGTAGTAAGGTAAGCAGGGTTCTTGCCAGCGCCCCATCAATCGTAATTTTATGGGATCGGTTAACTGTTCAACTGGTACGCCACCCTCTTCATATTTTCGCAAAACAACCAGTCAGCCATATCTTATCGAGTGGTCGTGTTTTCCGACCATGACTCTGTTGGTAGAATTTTAAGTTGTTGATTCTATCGTTCTGCTTCAAGGTAGAGTGTTAAATGCCGATCACATACTTTCGCCACTCTTGATGCAATCCACCCTTCACATGTTTGGCAACTTCAAAGTGCAAGCTGCTGTAAGGTCTACGAGGCTGATTCCGCAGGATCATATTCGCTTCTTTGGGGGTGCGGCTGCCTTTTTTTACATTGCAGCGTACACAGGCAGTGACAATATTTTCCCAAGTATCTCCTCCGTGGCGAGAGCGAGGAATCACATGATCGAGTGTGAGTTCATCACCCGTGTAACCGCAGTATTGACAAGAGTGTCCATCCCGGTGGAGGATATTTCGGCGTGTTAGAGGGATTTCTTTATAGGGAACCCGCACGTAATGCCGAAGTCGGATAACTGTAGGGAGAGGGAATTCTGAGTAGACGTATTTGCCGTTATGTTCAACCTGCTCCGCTTTCCCTTTGATCAACAAGACAACCGCCCGTCGCCAGTTGGTGATATTGAGCGGTTCATAGGAGGCGTTTAACACCAGAACCTTGCCCATTGGTGATCGACATTAAGAGAATGTTTTCCCAGATAGTAGCACAGGTCTATCTGGCTCGGTTATTTATAAAGATTAGCAAGTTCATCACTGGGAGTTTCAAGAAAATTCACACCCACGCTATATATAGAGGTTTTGAATTTCATTCTGATTAAAACACACTATTTATACATTAGTCTCAACACCCATTCATCCCATCGGCTTTCTGCTAATCAGGAAATAAGTAATCATCTCTCCCTTTCCTTTGACTTGGATGGGGCTTCGCTCCTCAAACAGATAGCGATCGCGTAATCGCTCATAAGTCGTCGCAGAAACTTGAATCGCACCCGGTAGACCTTGAGATTCCATACGAGAAGCGATGTTAACCGTATCACCCCACAGATCATAGCTAAATTTTCTAATCCCAATCACACCCGCGACAACAGGCCCAGAGTGAATCCCAATTCTCAGCCGGAATGATTTACCCAGCTCACTGTTGAGTTGGGCAATCGAATCCTGCATATCCAATGCCATTTGAGCGATTGCTCCCGCCGTATCTGGACGAGGCGTCGGCAAACCCGCAACGACCATATAGGCATCACCAATCGTCTTGATTTTCTCAATCCCATGCTGCTCAGCCAGTCGGTCAAACTTAGAGAAAATCACATTTAGAAGTTCCACCAGTTCTGTCGGAGAAGTTTGCGCCGAGAACTTGGTAAAGTCAACCAAATCGGCAAACAGAACCGTTACATCTTCAAAGCTTTCTGCCAGCGTGCGCTGCCCTCGTTTCAAACGTTCGGCGATGGGTTGGGGCAAGATATTGAGCAGTAGAAGTTCCGCTCGTTTCCGGGCGAGGCGTAGGGCAACTTCAGACTTTTTTCGTTCTGTGATGTCGGTAACACTGCCTTCGTAATAAAGCAGCTTTCCATTGGCATCTCTGACGGTGCGAATATTTTCCGAAATCCAGATGATGCTGCCATCTTTCCGATAAACCTGAGACTCAAAGTCGGATAAAGTATCTTCGCGGTTCATCAGAGCGACTAAGTCGTCACGACGCATCGGTTCAAGATAAAGTTGCTTCCCAATATTGGTAATTTCAGTCATGAGGACTTCTGGAGAGGAGTAGCCAAGGATTCGCGCCAATGCAGGATTAGCTGTGATGTACTGTCCTTGAGGCGTTGCCTGAAAAATCCCTTCCGTGGCATTCTCCACAATACTGCGATATTTTTCCTCAGCTTGTTGGAGCTGTCGATTTTGCTCTTGTAGCTTATGATGCAGGTTTCGGAGTGTCAGGTGAGTCGTGACTCTGGCTCGAACTTCTTCTTGCTGCACTGGCTTAGTGACATAATCGACCGCACCTAGACTGAAACCTTTAACCTTATCCACCGTCTCAGAAAGCGCCGTCATAAAAATGACCGGAATGTCTTGAGTTGCAGGATTAGCTTTCAGACGACGACAGGTTTCAAACCCATCAATTCCCGGCATCATGACATCCAATAAGATCAAATCGGGATGAGCATATTCAACTTTCTGAATCGCACTTTCACCATCTTGAGCCACTAAGACTTTGAACCCCGAATCGGTCAAAAAGTCAAACAATACTCCCAGGTTGGTCGGTTTATCATCGACAATAACAATGACCCCTTTCTGATTCTCTGCGCTCTCTGCGGTTAGACTTTCCTGATAATTCATCATTTTTTATTTTTTTAGGCTTGATTAGCTATTGTTTATTATTAATGATGACTGAAATATATCAATCCTAAATTATTGGTTATTTTTGTGTTATGGCAAACCCCAGCATCACAGAGGGTACTTCCACAGAGAACGGAAGGTTTTCATAAATCCTTTAAGGCTGACTCTGGTGATTACCAATTACCAATTACCAATTACCAATTACCAATTACCAATTACCAATTACCCATTACCAATTACCCATTACCCATTACCGATTACCCATTCGCATTGATCATTAAGAACAAACATCTCGACTATCAATGTTTCTCAAAGGAACAAAAATAGTGCGATTTCTCCCTGATTGTTTCGCTTGATATAGTGCCCGGTCTGCCGTGGAAATCAGGGATTCTGGAGAACCTTTATACCAAGGAATAGTACAAGAGGCTCCCAAACTCAGAGTGACAAATTGACTAATTGGGGATTGTGGGTGAGTAATTTCCATCGTTCTGACGGAACATTGAATTTCTGCTGCAACTTGAAGTGCTCCTTCCCCATTAGTATTCGGTAAAATTACGGCAAATTCTTCTCCTCCATAACGAGCCACTAAATCAGCCGGACGCTTCACTGTGCGTTTCATCGCTTGAGCCACTTGGTGTAAACACTCATCTCCCGCTTGATGACCCTTGCTATCGTTATATAGCTTGAAAAAATCGACGTCACACAGTAACAACGATAGAGGCAACTGTTCCCTCACCAAAATGCTCCAAGCTTTGCTCAAGCATTCATCAAATAGACGTCGGTTCGCCAGTTGTGTCAAGGGATCTGAAGTTGCCAAACGATGTAGTTCTTGATTTGCCTCTTGCAGTGCCGATTCCATCTGCTGACGCTGCTGAATTTCTTGTTGTAATCGTGCATTTTGCACTAAGAGACTATGTTGCAATTTTTGAATCGTCAGGTGAGTGGTGACACGAGCCAGAATAATTTCTTTTTGAGTGGGTTTGATAATAAAATCGACAGCTCCTAATTGAAACCCTTTGACCACTACTGCCGTTTGAGATAAAGCCGTCATAAAAATGACGGGAATGTCTTGTGTGGAGTTATTGGCTTTCAACCGACGACAGGTTTCAAACCCGTCCATTCCTGGCATGATGATATCCAAAAAAATCAGATCTGGATGCTCCGCTTGAGCGAGTTGGATGGCCGTTTCACCATTCCGAGCGATTAAGACTTGGAATCCAGCCTCCGTCAAAAACTCAAACAGTACGGCTAAAGTCGTCGGGCTATCATCAACAAACAGGATAGTCCCTTTGTCAGGGTATTCGATACTCATTCATTTTCTGCCATATACTTTCTAACAAATTCCAGAATTTGTTTTTCTTGAAAGCCTTTCGCTAATTGACTCAACTGTTTGGCAAAGGGTGCAAATTGCTCGTTTAACTGTTCCAGTTTCTTGGCTTGCTGTTGAATACCTCTAATGTCGCCCATCATGGCAAGTTCATAGAGAGCCTTAAGCTCTTCGGCAGGTGGAGCCACCGTGAGGGTTGGGCAAGTATGGGCATAATGGTTAGCAGAGAGTGAGCTAGCCTGAACAGGAAGCCCTGTGTGGGTTGGATTGTTTCGTTTATCCCTAATTGCGACCTTAGGGGATAGGCCAATGGCGTCACTTGCACCATCAGGAACCGTGAGTGCGTCTACATTTGTTTCTTCATAAACCCATTCCAACCCCAAATGGTGGCGTAGCTGTCCTAAAAGCTTTTCGACCTGTACCGGTTTAGAGATAAAACCATCACAACCTGCGGCTAAACACTTCTCTTGGTCATTATCAAAAACGCTGGCTGACATCGCGATGACCACAACCCGCTCTAGGTTCGGTAATGCCCTGAGTTTCTGCACGGCCTCAAAGCCGTCCATTCCTGGCATGACCATATCGAGCAAGATGACATCCGGTTTATGTTGAAGCGCCTGATTCAAACCCTCTTGACCGTTTCTGGCTTCGAGGACTTCAAAGCCTAAAGGGGAGAGGAGGTCAACCAACACCGAGCGATTTTCCCATTTATCGTCTACCACCAGTAACCTGTACTTTTCTTTTAACCGAATCACCCTCCCTTCATGATGTTCGGCAACATCAGCAGCTTCTAATACCATGGGTAAATCTAAATCCAAGCAGAAAACACTCCCTTGACCCAATCGACTTTCTACATGAAGTTTGCCACCCATAAGCTGCACTAATTTTTGGCTGATTGCCAGTCCTAATCCTGTGCCTTCTGCCTGACGTGTCGGGTCACCAATTTGATGAAAGGGTAAAAAGATTTCTGCAATTTGCTCTGATGGCATACCAATGCCAGTGTCTTCAATCAAGAAGCGCATTTTAGTCATGGGGGATGGGGACGCAGGAGGAGATAAGGGAGTCTCGCCAGACAAAGACCCACTGAAAGATTCTCCTTGTCCCAACTCCCCAGTCTCCATGACATAACCGACTTTAAAGGTTACTCCACCAGTGTCCGTAAATTTAACGGCATTGCCGAGGAGGTTAATCAGGACTTGCCGCAGACGCTTTTCATCACCCCTGACAAGAGCTGGAATTTCGGAAAGCATCTGATAACGAAAGAAAATGTTTTTTTGTTCGGCATGAATGCGGACGATTTCAATAATGCTGTCGAGAAAATGGGGAAATTGAAAATCGCTCAGGTACAATTCCATTTTCCGAGCTTCAATTTTAGAGAGATCTAAAATGTCATTGAGCAGCGTTAATAAATGTTCTCCGCACTGTTGAATAATGCCGAGTTGCTCCTGTTGCTTGATGTTGAGGTTAGGCTCTCGTTTCAAGATTTGGGTATAGCCTAAAATTCCATTTAAGGGAGTACGCAATTCATGGCTCATATTCGCTAAAAATTCACTTTTAGCGCGGTTGGCAGCTTCAGCGGCAACTTTAGCTTGTTTGAGTATCTTTTCAGTTTGTTTGCGGTCGCGAATGTCCCGAAAAATGCCCTGAACAATTTTTTTGCCTTGCACATCCACAACAGTCGCACTCACTTCAGCAGGCACAATGGTCCCGTCTTTGTGGGATAGTTGCACCTCAGTTTGCAGAACCCCACCGACTTCAACGTGTTTCTGAAAAAGAGTTGTATATTTTTCGCACCGTTCACGGGGTTGAATCTCGGTTTGATGCAGACCAATCAGTTCAAAGCGTGTGCGTCCGAGAATGGTTTCCGCCATCTGATTCGCTTCTAGAATGACTCCGGTTTCGGCATCCACGGCGATAATCGCATCCCCAGCCGACTCGACTAACAAGCGATATTTTTCTTCCGTCTGACGCAATGCTGCTTCGGCTTGCTTACGTTCCGTGATGTCTCGGTTGTACCAAATTCTGCCATAGTATCCTCTGGAGGGAGAGAGGACAGGGGCGGAGTAAAATTCAAAAATTCGCCCATCAATAAAGGTCACTTCCGCGTAGCTCGTTTCTGTCGGATGAGCGTAGAGATACTCCGCCTCATTCAGAAATTGCTGTGGCTCTTGCAGTTGGGATAGCATCTCATTTAACAGTCTTCCTTCATCCCCGGTTTCGGCAAGCTGGGGTGGAATCTGCCACAACTGGCAAAAACGCTGGTTGTAGGACGCAATCTGCCGATTTTCATCGATTACCAGAATCCCATCGAGCGCGGCTTCTTGTTGGGCTTTGAGCATGGCATTACTGCGAAGTAATTCCTCCTGTGCAAAAGAACGCTCGATCGCAATTCGGGCGAGTTGAGTGGCTTTAGCGGTGAGTTCTTGCTCGTAGCGGTTGGGGGTATGGGGTTCACGGTAATAGATGGAAATTGTACCTAAGACCTTACCCACGGTAGAACAGATGGGACGAGACCAACAGGCTCTGAGTCCATAGGAAAGGGCTAAATCTCGGAAATCAGTCCACAGAGCATGATTTTCAATATCCTCGACAATGACAGCTTCTCCCCAGTAAGCGGCGGTACCGCAGGAGGGGGCATAGGGTCCAATAGTTAGGACATCGATCGCTTCGTTATAGGCATCTGGGAGGCTAGGAGCGGCTCCATGTCGAAGCGTGACCCCGTTTTTGTCCAACAAAAGGAAGGAACACCAACACTGAGGGATTTGCTGCTCAATCATCTGGGCGATGATGCTGAGAACGTCGGGGAGGGGTTCCCCCTTAGCAATCATTTCCAAGATATGATTTTGTTCGGCTAACAAAGCTTCGACTTGTTTGCGATCGCTAATGTCACATCCTTCTGCAATCAGCAGTACAACTTGATCGGTTTCATCTGTGAACGGCTTGATGGAGAAATCAAGGGTCATCACCGCATCAAAAGCACCTCTAATATCTACCTCATAACGCACCAATTCACCCTGAGCCGCCGCTGCGATTCCCAATTTGAGTTGCTCTTGGATGGTTGGAGAATTGCTCCACCAAGGAGCCTCCCAAAACGGATGATTGACCACATCCGCACGCTTCTGTCCCCTGAAATCTAACGCCCTTTGATTGGCTTCTAGCAGAGTGCCATCCGTTTTGAGGAGCCAAGTAAATTGAAAGGTATGGTCAAAAATGGCGCGAAATCGTCTTTCACTCTCTACCAGAGCGTCTTCAAGCTGTTTATTAAGAGTAATTGTTTCGTCTGCTTCCTGATCAATCGTCATGGGTTGTTCTAAATCACTATTTTTTTGAGTTAATTTCTGTGATTGCGTTTCCATTTTCCCTCCAGCGTCAGTGAAGAGATTTTTAAGGATTACGTCAAGGCTTTAATGGCTCAGTCATCTTAATTAAATGTTGTCAAATTGGTCACCCATGCTGAAGTCCTCCCAACCTGAGCCGTTTACTCTACCTTCTGCCCAAATCATTGAGAGATTTTCATAATATTGTGACCAAGCCCAAACCGCACAAGGAGTTTTTGGTCATGGCTTCTTGCCAAGTCTGGCGCTGGTTGTTTAAGTAACCGTCCTTTTGGGCGATCGCGATTTTGTACTTTTGCGCCTTTCTTAAAGTGGAAGCGTTTGAGCGCAGGATCTAGATAGTAAAAAACCAGTCATTCGCGGTGACTGGTAAAACTGGCTGTGTTGGAGGGAGAATACCTAGTACAAAGACACCTCAACCCTAAATAAGGTTAAGTTGATGAGTTCTTTAGCTCATTTTGGCTATGCCAAGGCTATATGTGAATAAATGTAACAATAAACGCTGGAATTTGCAATATTTCTTTACATCTAGCGGCAATGAAGGGTGTCTCCGACCCGATCAATTCATCGGCGTTCTAAAGGAAAAACACATTTCTTCCGCTGTTCACATCAGGCTTGCCAAATTTGGTAAGCTCCCCAGAAAGCGGCAATCAGGGCAAGCAGAGTCAGCCAGAGGGGATAGTTGGCTCGTGTCACTTTGCCACCTTGGCTGCGTAGCGTTTCAATGTCAATCCAGGGTGTTACACCCCGGCGAAACCAGCCAGTAACCGTTACTTGTTGGTCTACAAAATGGCTAGGACGAGTGGGCTTCGGTAAGATATTGCTCAAGGGGCCGAGCAAAGACGAGAAGTGGAGTCTCACCAAACCCGTGGAGGTTTGCAAAATTAAGTCCTGTCCCAACCAGTTGAGTAAGCCGTGACGCCCTAAAAGTTTGCCCGTAATCTGAACCGGTTCACTATCGGGTGGTAGAGTGGCTGGATTGGAGAGAGACTCTCCTAAGTTGGGTTCGGTTCGTACCGTGGACGGTTTAATGTCGGGAAAGTAACGATTAATCCACAGGAATAGACTGAGGCTAAAAGCGACGAGGATGCAAGCGTCGAGAAACGGTCTCGCATTGTGCATCCAGATCACCTGCCAAATGTTGAGCCGATCGCCAATTTGTCCAATCGACCAAAAAACACCCCTCAGGATAATACCGAGCAGCAGCCCGAAAAATACAGCACTTTGCAGTAGCGGGAAGGCTTTAGGAGCATTGACAAGTTTTGACATCCATGCACCGAAGGTGCGAACGGGAGGAGCGATCGCAGGTAAATTTAATTCAGGGTCAAGCTTCCAGAACTGGGCATTGCGACCCAGCATAGCAGCACGTTCACCCAGTAGAGGATGGGAAGCACTGACACTTAACCAGTCACGGTAAGGGTTGGTACAGTCCCACTGTAAGACAGTTTCAAAGGAAGTATGGGGAGAACAACTGCCAAACAGCAGTGCCTGTCGATATCCCACTGGTAGCAATAGATCGAAGCTTTCCAAAAGTCCGCTGGTTTTGCGGTCGTGCTGGATTTCTTCCGCCATTCCTAGGGCAATTTTCAGTAAAGCGCGGGTCAATCCATTGGGATTGCCGGTTGTTTCTACAGCCATGCGATCGCTATAAAATACTCTCGCCCTGGAAAACCAGAGCAGCGGCAGGCGGAATAACCAATACATGCCGTAACTGATCGAGGCGATTGTTCCAGTCATTCCCCGCACGATAGCCGGCAGAAATCGCCGATACGAGGGTAGTTTTTGGGCGACAAAGTCAGCAAAGCGCTCTCCTCCCTGAGCCATTTGCCAATAAATCGTGTAAGGGATTTGCAGCAGTAGCACACCCAAAGACATCAAAACGATATCCCATCGGGCAATATGCCCCAACTGACCTGCATAGAGGGTTGCCACTTCGTCTTCGGAGAGTTGTGTCAGTAAGCCTTCACTAACGACAATTCGAGCTGTCCAAGGGAGATTGCCATAGGTCAGAACCACAGGGGTATCGGTTGGTAAAATGCCCAATCTGGGTAAGGGGAGCTTGCGTTGGCGGCAAAACTGTTGCACAACCTTGGCAGATTCTGGACTGCGGGAAGCCAGTTGTGTTAGGGGTAGGCTCTCAAGACCATGAAAGTACTTTAATGTGGCATCCAGCAACCAGGGAGATAGGACGAGCAGGACAGCGAAGACAATGGCGATCGCGTAAGCTGGGTCACGGTAGAAGAGTTGGATGGGATAGAAGAGGGGCAACTGCACCAAGATGGCGTTGGTTGTTTGCATCACGAAACGCAGGAAGACATTCACAACCCAAAACAACGCGACAAGGGTTACGGCTTCGACCAACCAAAGGCGTGTTAATTTAACGGGTTTGAGAGGACTCCAGTTTTCGGCGCGTCCGCTGTTGCGCCATCTTGGGCGGGGAGTGAAGATTGAGGGAACGGGAGTTGAGGGGGGAGAGTAAGAAGCGGGAAGTAAGGATGGGTTTTCTGTTGTGGCGGCGGAATTGGAG
>DATNQL010000849.1:0-3306 GCA_036704025.1 Stenomitos sp. | reverse complement strand
CCCATTACCCATTACCCATTACCCATTACCCATTACCCATTACCCATTACCCATTACAATCTGTGACACTTGACTTTTACGAAATCTAAGTTCTAAGATGCCTGATTCCACATCTTTCTAATTTTCTCGGGTAGGAAACTAGCAATTTCTTCAATTCTTTCTTGTGACAATTCCTGTTTAGTGGCACTAAAGACGGCACAAATCACTGTTTCTAAATCTAATCCTGGAGCTAATTTAGCCTCTTGACGAATTCGGAAGAGAAAAGAATCGGAATCAAACTTCATCGGACCCTGAACCCGGCTGAGAAAGCCAACAACTGGATTCGTATCTTTCCATAAATCACTGACATCATCCGGGATCGGTTTGTATTTTTCGGTGGGCACTATTTCGTTTTCTTCGTCTAGTTCTGCCGCGACGCGATCCGAGGCTTCTGTCGTCATCAAATCCCGCATGGTACGAAACACGAGTTCAGTGATATCCTTCGCTTCAAAGGCATCTTCTAAATGCCCTTTACGCATGACGGTTTCCATGAAAGTCATAGATTTTCTCCTGCTGTTACTAACATTTTTATTCTGCCCAACACTGCAATTTCCGAATTGGACAGTTCCAAACGCTCAACGACAAACTCTAAAAAGCTTGGAGCCATTTATGGAGGCTTTTAAGTAAACTAGGCTAGCTGTAGTAGGAATGGACTCCTGTTTTATCGAAAATATAAATCTTGCTCTTGTGTTTCCCTTACCTATCCAAACATTACAATCGATGGTTTGCGCCTACATCCCTCACAAGAAACAGCTCAAAAGGTAGATGTATGGAATGCTCTCTGATGTTCTTGAGGTTGAGCTTGATTCTCTTTCCCAGCCGTGAAACTTCCTGATGTAACCTGTTCCAATTTCTTCCACTCTGGCATTGAAACCCCGTTAAGGAAGGGGCTTATGTCACTTTTACGGCAACATTTATTTGTAAATTTTTATCTCTAAATCATTTGTTCAGTTAATTATGTGCATCTAATTTACAAACAGGAAAGGTGACTGTAACGGTTGTGCCTTGATGGAGAACACTTTCGACTTGAATTTGACCATGGTGATTCTCGATAATGGCTTTAGCGATCGCTAATCCTAACCCCGAACCGGCTGCCGTATCATGTTTTCGGGCGGGATCAACTCGATAGAAACGGTCAAAAAGGTGGGGCAATGCTGATTCAGAGATGCCGATGCCTGTATCGCGCACTTTCACCCGCAGTAGGGATTGCGTGTTTCGCCCCCCAACATGACTGGGACGTTGTAACTGCTGCAATTCCACTTGAACAGATGCTTCACCAGGATTCTCGGTAGCGACAACGGTGTATTGCAGGGCGTTACTCACCAGATTGGTAAACAAGCGAGCGAGCTGATCCCAATCTCCTAAGAGTGTAAACGCATCGTCTGATAAAGTCGGAAACATAGCACAGTGTTCACCTCCAAATTCTTCGCTGGGTGCTTCAACAAAATGTAGGGAGAGGGAAATGCCCTTTTCCGCCGCCAGTAACTGTTGTTCTTCAATCACCTCCATCAGTAAAGCATCCAGGGGTACAGGTTGCCATTGGGGTTGTACAATTCCACTATCCACGCGTGCTAAAAATAGGAGATCATTCACCAAACGTCCCAGTCGTTGCGTTAACCGTTCTACGACTTTGAGCTGCTGGCGTTGTAGGGGAGATTCTAAATCTGGATCAGCCAGAGCAACCTGCACGTTGGTTTGAATCATGGCGATCGGATTTCTCAGCTCGTGGGAAGCGTCTGCTGTAAACTGTTTGAGGCGTTGATAAGATTCTCGTACCGGTTTCATGGCAAGTCCCGAAAGGAACCAGCCAATCGCGGCAACAGACATGACCATGAAAATTGTGCCCAGAGTCAGATCGACAATGAGCTGGCGAATGGGCTTAGTCACCTCAAACCAAGGATGGCTCACTCGCAAATAGCCGAGAACGTAACGCCCAATCTGTACTCGTTTGGTTACCTGTCGCAACAGATGATCAGCCGATAAATGTACGGTTTCGCCTGCATCGTTCGGGTGTAAGGAAATTTCCAGAGGTTCGGATAGGGTTGACCACAACAACTCCCCCATAGGGCTAAACCACTCTAAGTCAATGTGGTCATCTTCTGCGGCGTCGGCGTTATCTCGAAAACTGGCTTCAACGTTCACTCGAAAGGGGATGTCGGCCAATCGGACAGGTTCGATGACGAGCGATCGCTCCACCACTTCTACCACATGTTCGAGAGTGTCATCCACCCGCTCAATCAAGGTGCTACGAACATATAAATAAAAACCCGTGGCAAATAGCAGCAGCAGCACTGCCGTTACCGTGGTGTACCAAAGAGCCAAACGTCGGCGAGTAGCTTGGAACATGAGGGTATGCTGACCTAACTCTGATGGAATGGTTCAAAAGTAGAGATTTACACTAGAGGAGGATAAGACACGAGAGAATGAAATTTTACGAATTGTAGAAATCAGTAGCTGTAGTAGTTTCCGTAGTTATGGACATGCCAAAGAAATCGTATGAATTCATTTGAACACATAAACATTGAGGGGTACCGTCGCTTATTTTCAGTTCAATTCGACATGCGACCCCTAACCGTTATGATTGGTGCTAATGGTGTCGGTAAAACTTCCCTTTTAGAGATATTCTCTCTCCTGGCAGCATCCGCGACAGGCCACTTAGAGTCTAAGATTTCTGAATTGAGTGGTCTGAGTGAGATATTGACTCGTGACAAAGCAGATAGTGTCGTAATTTCCTTGTCAATGAGTGTGCCAGGTTTTGCACCCCTAGACTACCAACTTAAACTTGTTCCTAAAGGCTTGTCATATGAAATTGCTCTAGAAACGCTTACCCAAAAAAACAATCCTAATGCCGTTGAACCCTTCAAGCACATTGACTCTCGGGGTTTGGATGTTAAGTATTTCAGTCCCGAAGATCAAAAGCTATTGCGTCCTAATTGGGAACATAATCCATTTGAAACTTCTCTTTCTCAAGTACCCAAAATGTACCAGGAGCCGGAGAATCTCCGTAAGCGATTAGCTTCATGCACCTTTTATGGAGCCTTGAATGTTGCTTCTAAAAGTCCAGTTCGTCTGCCTCAATCCATGCGTCCTGCAACCATGCCAGGTTCCAATGGAGAAGATTTAGTCTCTTGCCTGTACTACCTCCGAGAAACAGATCGAGATCGGTTTGAAATAGTGGAAGATACGCTTGCAGCTGCCTTTCCAGATTTTGAACGATTAGGCTTTCCTCCAGTGGCAGCAGGAACTTTAGCAATGACTTGGAAAGAT
>DATNQL010000848.1:0-19356 GCA_036704025.1 Stenomitos sp. | reverse complement strand
CATTCAGCGAATTCGTAAAAAGATTGATGCCATCGGTGGAGAGGGTTGGATTGAAAGTATTCGAGGCGTTGGGTATCGATTTCGTGAAGACGGCAGAAGGCAGGAGGCAGAAGGTAGAAGCTAGAAATACAAGTAGGACTTCTACCTTAACGAGAGTCTATAATGCTGAAACTGCGTTCCTTCCGTATCCGAATTGCCTTATTGTCTGCTGTTCTAGCAGGAGGTGCCCTCGTTGGGTTTGGCTTAATTTCTTGGTGGCTGATTTATGAGGCAAAGGTTAGCCGTCTGGATGCGGAACTGGAAAGTCAATTGATGCGGGCAGGGCGTCCCCGCTCCCCAGAAGGCTGGCAGTCTTATGAAAGCTCACTTCCACAGGCATTTGGAACCAATGCAAAGACACCGATCGCTATCCTAGTCATCGGTGCAGATGGCAATATAATGTATCGCTCCCAGCAATGGGCAACTGAGCTGGATGTCACGAATCTATGGACATCGCGTCCCCAACTACCGCCTTTTCCATCACCCCATTTCGAGCGACAAACAGCCCCATTTCCCGAAGCCAACCCACCCTTTCCAGAACGTTTGCAACCCCCGCCCGATCGACCACCACCCCCTCCTCGATTCGTTACTCAGCACACCGCAAGCGGAACATGGCGGCTTGGTGCAATCACGACACCTTTTACTCAAGTTGCGATCGCGGTAAGCTTAAATGCAGTCACTCAGGAGATGGGAGTCATTCGCAACATCTTCCTGATTGCAATTCCAGGGGTACTACTGCTGGTAGCAGGGGGCGCGTGGGGAATTGCTGGGAGCAGTTTGCATTCCATCCGACGATTAACCAAGGTTATTGGAAATGTTACCGCGAGCGGTTTAGAGCAACGAGTTCCCATCGGTGCGACGGATGTTGAATTTGTCGAGTTGATTCAGGTATTTAACCAGATGTTGGAACGTCTGGAACGCAGCTTTAAACAAGCATCCCGCTTCAGTGGGGATGCGGCACATGAGCTGAAAACTCCATTGGCGATTTTGCAGGGGGAATTGGAACGCACCCTGCAACAAGCGGAACCTGGCTCAGAGGTGCAACAAAGCTTGAGCAAATTGCTCGATGAAGTCAGCCGACTCAGCGGGATTGTGCGTAAACTGTTGCTACTTTCCCTCGCGGATGCCGGACAAATGAGCTTGCATCGAGTTGAGGTGGATTTGTCTGGGTTGTTAAGTGAGATGTTGGAAGATATCGAACTATTGGCACCCCATCTGGAGATTCAAACAGAAATTGCTGATGATTTGAGGATACAGGGCGATCGCGATTTACTGATTCAAGTCTTGCAAAACTTGATTAGCAATGCGATTAAATACAATCTCCCCAACGGCTGGATTCGGATTGATGCTCACCGTCGAAACACGGCTGTGTTGATTACCATCAGTAATTGCTCGAAAGATATTTCAGTGAGCGATCGCGATCGCCTTTTTGACCGATTCCATCGCGGCGATCCAGCGCGGACGCGTCAAGTGGAGGGAATTGGGTTAGGACTCTCGCTAGCAAGGGAAATCGCACGGGCACATAGTGGCAACCTGACACTTGATTCGCCCTTATCCGGACAGACTGCCTTCACCCTAACCTTACCCATTGGGTTGTAGAAAGAGCCTTTTTCGCTTGTTGCCACAAGACTCGTCACTGTAGCCCAACAGAAAACCCCAGCACATCACAACTGGGGTGTTTATATGAAATATCTCGTTCTTGTCTAGTCAAAACTTAACGGGTAGATGCCTTGGCTCAACTCACCGTAAATGATGTCCAAATCAATAGACTGACAAATACAATCGCTATGGCTCCTTGCATAGCGTATCTTTGCTGTTCCCACACGGCTGGATATTCGGCGCAATATACCTTAGTTTCAGGGGCGTAGTTGTTTAGGATGCCTTGTTCGTTAACAGTGGTGTACATATCGCTTTCCTTGCTTAATATTTCTTTATGTAAATTAATGTAACAGGATATTTACATAAACGCAAGGGGTAGGATAAATGTCCTTTGGCAAAAACATCAGCACTTCAGGCAGCGCCTTGAGTTAGGTGCGTTATATCATGTCCGGTTAAACACCCATCGTTAGGATTGACGCGGGGACACGGAGACACGGGGACGCGGAGAATTTTTATTAGGGGTAATTAGACGGACATGATATTACACTTCGTTAATGCATCCTACAGATTGAAAATTTACTGGATTAATCAGCTCTCCATGGACATTCTGCAAATTCTCCAAGAAGACTATCAGCGCTTCCCTGCGGACCAAACCTACAGCATCTATGCGCCCGATGTCTTCTTTAAAGACCCCATGAACCAATTCCAGGGTATAGAGCGCTATCAGCAAATGATTGGTTTTATCAACACCTGGTTTGGCGCGCCCAAACTGGATCTCCATGAGATTCATCGGTTAGGAGACACGATTAAGACACGGTGGACACTGAGCTGGACAACCCCCTTACCTTGGCGTCCGCGAATTTCCATCCCCGGTTGGAGTGAACTCAAGCTCAATGCAGACGAACTGATTATTTCCCATATTGATTACTGGGACTGCTCTCGCTGGGATGTCCTAAAACAGCATCTGCCGTTCCAAGAAAAAAATTAAAGAGATAATAAATAATGTAAATACTTATGAGGCAGACGCAAACCATTGTGTCGCAAGAGCATCCATGCGTGTAATTCTGATGACTGGCAAAGGTGGAGTCGGCAAGACTTCCGTTGCCGCTGCTACAGGACTCCGTTGTGCTGAACTGGGTTATCGAACACTCGTTCTCAGCACCGATCCCGCTCACTCTCTGGCAGATAGTTTTGATCTGGAACTGAGCCATGAACCTCGATTAGTGCGTCCCAACCTGTGGGGAGCCGAACTCGATGCTCTGATGGAATTGGAAGGGAACTGGGGTGCTGTTAAGCGATATATTACCCAGGTTCTGCAAGCACGGGGATTAGATGGCGTTCAGGCAGAAGAATTAGCCATTCTTCCCGGCATGGATGAAATTTTCGGACTCGTGCGGATGAAACGCCATTATGACGAAAATGAGTACGACGTTTTAATTATTGACTCTGCGCCGACGGGTACGGCTTTGCGATTACTCAGCTTACCGGAAGTCAGTGGTTGGTATATGCGCCGCTTTTACAAACCACTACAAAGTATATCGGTGGCACTGAGGCCATTGGTTGAACCCTTCTGGAAACCGATTGCGGGTTTTTCCTTGCCTGATAAAGAGGTGATGGATGCTCCTTATGAGTTCTATGAGCAGATTGAAGCACTAGAGAAGATACTCACAGACAACACCCAAACCTCGGTGCGTTTAGTCACTAATCCTGAAAAAATGGTGATTAAAGAATCCTTGCGCGCTCATGCCTATTTGAGCTTATACAACGTCGCCACCGATTTAGTCGTTGCCAATCGAATTATTCCCGACCAAGTGACGGACCCTTTCTTTCAGCGCTGGAAGGAAAATCAACAGCAGCACCGTCAGGAAATTCATGAAAATTTCCATCCGCTACCGGTGAAAGAAGTTCCTCTCTATTCAGAAGAGATGTGTGGTTTAGAGGCTTTGGAGCGCCTGAAGGAAACACTCTATGCTTCAGAAGACCCCACTCAGGTCTATTACAAGGAAAATACCATTCGGGTGGTACAAAACAACAATCAATATAGTCTGGAACTCTATCTACCCGGTGTCCCGAAAGACCAGATTCAGTTAAGTAAAACAGGGGATGAACTGAACGTGCGGATTGGCAATCATCGGCGCAACTTAGTTCTCCCTCAAGCTTTAGCCGCCCTGCAACCTTCTGGAGCCAAGATGGAAGAAGATTATCTCAAAATTAAGTTTGCTACTGGTGTCTAAGGAGTCGTTGGCAAAACTCAGCGATCGCATCCAGCGGAAGTCCTACCAAATCCTCCTCGATAACCCCCTTTTCAGCTTAAGTCTTTTTTTCCTTCTGCCCTCTGTCCTCTGCCTTCTGCCTTGCCCCCACGAAAAAAGGGGTAGTTAACCCGGATTGGGTATCAGCACCCTTCCGTGAATCTTTTGGGAAATTGTTGTAGGGGTACGATATCATCGTGCCCTTATTCCATAAGTTTTTGTTATCTAATGTTAAGTGCAAACTTTGGGAGACAATCTCTGATTCAACAAGACTATTGTTACCATTGGTATAGCTTAGTGTGAATTGACGGTTACAAAAAACCCATTTAATTTGTATTAATGTATACTTATATTTAATAAAAACAAAAAAATGAAATAATTCTCTAAATTGAGAGGCAAATAACAGGCGTGAGTCAGCTAAACCAAGTTTTTCCTGCTCAGGAGTTGAGGGAACCACTCAGACGCTACGACGCAAAAACGATTGCACGATATTACCGCTCCCGACCTTGGGCAGCTATCGGTCGTGCCCTCAGCATTATCTGGTCTTTCGCCCAATTCATTCTTAGCCTGATGTGGGATGAATGGCGTCATCAAACGGAGCGCAACAAATTTAAACGAGCGGCTCAGCTCCGGCAAATCCTCACTCGCCTAGGACCCACCTTTATTAAAGTCGGGCAAGCCCTCTCTACCCGTCCTGACTTAGTGCGGAAAGACTTTTTAGACGAACTGATTAAGTTACAAGATCAGTTGCCACCCTTTGATAATACCCTCGCCTTCTCCATCATTGAATCAGAGTTAGGGCAACCAGTAACAGAATTATTTAGCGAAATTTCCTCCAATCCCGTTGCCGCCGCCAGTCTCGGACAAGTGTATCGAGCGTTTTTGCACACGGGAGAAGAAGTCGCGGTGAAGGTGCAACGTCCCAATTTGCTCCCCACTCTGACTTTAGACTTGTATTTGATGCGCTGGGCGGCAGGTTGGCTTTCTCCTTGGCTTCCCCTGAATTTAGGACATGACCTCACGTTAATTGTTGATGAATTCGGGATTAAATTATTTGAAGAAATCGATTACCTGAACGAAGGACGCAACGCGGAAAAATTTGCCCACAACTTCCGTGATGATTCAACTGTTAAAGTACCTCTGATTTACTGGCGCTACAGTACGGTACGAGTTCTCACTTTAGAGTGGATTCATGGCTTTAAGTTAACCGATACCGCTAGTATTCGCGCCGCTGGACTCGATACCGACCAAATCATTCAAGTCGGTGTAATTTCGGGTTTGCGTCAACTATTAGAACATGGCTTTTTCCATGCCGATCCCCATCCCGGCAATCTGTTTGCCCTACCGGATGGACGCATGGCGTATATTGACTTTGGCATGATGGATCAGCTAGAGCAATATACCAAGGAAACGATCGCCGCCTCCGTCGTTCATCTAATTAATAAAGACTACAGTGAATTAGCGAAGAACTTTGTCAAACTCGGCTTTTTAACCCCAGATACCGATATTACGCCGATTATTCCAGCCTTAGAGGTAGTGCTGGGAGAAGCGATGGGTGAAAGTGTGCGGAACTTCAACTTCAAAACCATTACCGATCAATTCTCGGAGTTGATGTACGATTATCCGTTCCGTGTACCAGCGAAGTTTGCTTTAATTATCCGTTCATTGGTCACTCAAGAAGGCTTAGCACTGACGTTAAATCCTAATTTCAAAATTGTTGAGGTATCCTACCCCTATGTGGCACGTCGTCTGCTCACGGGTGAATCCCCAGAAATGCGGCGGCATTTGATTGAAGTATTATTCAAAGATGAGAAATTCCAATGGCAACGGTTGGAGAATATGATTGCGATCGCTCGTTCTGACAACAGCTTCGATTTACTACCCACGGCTCAACTTGGGTTGCAGTTTCTCCTCTCCGAAGAAGGTCAGTTTTTGCGGCGTCAATTGCTTCTCGCGTTAACCGAAGATGACCGACTCCACACCCAAGAAGTTCAACGTCTTTGGAATTTAGTTAAAGATGATTTGAAACCAGGACGCTTGTTTAATGTAGCGTTGAGTTCTCTGACTGAACTTTCCATCGAAGGTGTCGCCTCCATTTTACCGCTGGCTACTATCCTGAAAAGTGAATAGTTCTTATTTTTTGATAGCCAAGAGATGACGGGTATTAACAACCTCTGTTTCTTGAGCGATGTATCCTTTTTTATTAACAATCTAATCCGACTACTATAGACATCCATAGACATCCATTCAGATAACTCCCCCTTTCTCCTTTCCCCACGCTCTCTCTCCTCCAATCCATCACTCATGTTTCTAATGAGGAAATTTCAGATAGGCTATTAGTAGCTGATCAAGGCTAAGTCATCGTACCCCTTGTGTTTTAAACGCTGTCCCTATCTTCCTGAATACTCATAGGAGTGCTTTGTGTATACCTTTCCAGAACCGCCCTATTTTTTGTTGATTTTCGGTTTGTTTGCTGGCATAACCTCTGGTGCCGCCTTTGAAGCTACGTTGAAACAAAGAGTCCAAGAATGGTCGAAAAACCGTTCTACACGTACGCTCGCTCAAATGAAAGGAATCCAATTACAAATGCCGTTTCTAGGAATTGCGGCTGGAATTTGTGTCTTTCTTTCGGCTGGATTAGAAATATTTGGCTTTCCCGGATGGTTGTCCTATTCTATCTCGCTACCTCTCACCCTCTTTATTAGCCTGCTTGTTTGGTTGCAATTGGGTAAACTGTTGAATCAATTAGAGCGAGGTGGCTCAAAAGCCTTAGATTTAGATTCCATTACTTAAGCAATAGCCGATTAAAGCTCACCTTCTGCACCCTGAACCCATAGTTAAGAAGGAAATAGTAACTCGTTAGGGTGTGGAATGTGGGTTGTTTCTTCCACTGGTTTGAACAGAACAAAACGCCTCAACTTGATCAATTTTAGCCAGTAGTGCAACGTAGAAAGAATAACCTGAATAACTTTTGGATTCACTTCACTCACATCCATTTCTTTTTATAGAAGAAAATGTTCAACTTTCCTCGCCACTCGTTTTGAGTTGTAGATAAACCAGCATGAGTGTAAAACAGAGCAAAACGGTCGCCGCTGCTGCCGCGTAGCCAAAATCAAACAGAGCAAAAGCTTGCTCGTAAATGTAGTAAACCAGGATATTGGTGGAGTTCAAAGGACCACCGCCTGTGATCATATAAACCTGCTCAAAACTCCGTAACGCAAAAATTGCGGTGGTAATGGTGGCAAAAATTAAGGTAGACCGCAATCCGGGAAGGGTAATGTACCAGAATTTTTGCCAAGAATTAGCACCATCTAATTCAGCCGCTTCATAGCGATTTAGAGGAATGGCTTGGAGTCCTGCCAGAAATACCACCATGTTAAAACCGAGCTGTTTCCAACTACTTAATAAAATCAGGATGGGCATAGCCCAAGTGGTGCTACCTAGCCAGGGAATTGATGCAAAACCTAGAGCATTGAGCCATGCATTCACGGGACCTTCAGTTTGAAACAACCAGCGAAACCCTAATCCCACGGCGACTAAAGAGGTAATGGACGGAATGAAATAGGCGGTTCGCAGCAGTCCCCGCCAAGCCAATGACTGATTTAATAAAACCGCTAATCCCAAGGGGAAAATGAGGCTGGGAACGACGGTAGCAACGGTGAAATAAAGGGTATTACCTAGAACTTGCCAAAAATCGGGATCGAAAGCTAGGCGGAGATAGTTTCTCCCACCGACCCAGTGGATACCACGGGAGGTGAAACTTCCGGTCGTCAAGCTGAGGTAAACCAGATAAGCGATAGGCCACAACAGGAATAATCCTAAGAGAATCAAGGCGGGAGCTAAAAAAATCCAAGCGGCAATGGCATCATGATCGAACCAGGGTTGCTGAGGGGAAGGCTGAGAATTATTTGTCATACAATGAATAGCTTATTAGGGGTTCGTAGTAACAGCGGATAACGGGTAGCCAGGGGGCAAATATTATTAAGTTTCGTTGAATGAATTTAAAATTTTTGACCAAAACGACCTGTTTAGAAGTCAGTTAAAGTCTGTAGCGATATTTATGACTCAATTACGACAAAAACACCATGTTGAAACAAACCTCTCTCAACAATATCTTCCAACTCGACGGTAGTTCTGAACTCGTTTCGCTTCAGTTTACCCTCAGCAATAGCGAGGCCGATTTTGTTAATGAAGTGGGTGTTTTTCTGGTCGATGATGACTTAGGCACCATCGACGGTGTGGCTCCCGCTACTCCAGGGTACCTCGCTGCTGCCCTCGGTCGGGGACAGGTGATTTTTTCCTCGCTTTCCAACTCGGTATTGCCCACTTCAGCCTCCAAGCGGCAATTTAGTTTTAAGAGCAATACGAAGCTAGGATTTTACTTAGTCTCTAACAGCACCAGCGACAATGTCTTAGCCGATTTAGCAGTCGGACGTACCCCAGCGAATGTCTTTTTTGCCCATGCCAATGGGAATGCAAATGGATTTAACTATTCGCGAGTATTAGAATTCAACAACAGCATCCTTACCCTAGCCTGGGAAGACCAGTTCGGAGGGGGTGACTCTGATTTCAACGACTTGGTGCTGAGAGTGGCAGTCACCAATACTCCACCCACACCAGAAACCGCGTTGCAAGGAAAGCGAGAACTCATTGATTTACGCAGCCAATCCGGTTTAATCCCTGTCAATATTGAAGTGAATCGAGAGGCAGCTTTTAACAACAGCTTTGGCTTTTATCGGATTGATGACTCCACAGGACGTATCGGCAATCTCCAACCGGGGGATGCTGGCTATGCCGAAGCGGCTATTAAAAACCGAGTAGACTATAGCCAAGGATTACCAGGCGCAGTACTACTAGCACCGTTTTTTATTGCGAATAGCACTCCAGAAAACTTCCTCACTCAAAATCCCTCTAATCAGCCGGAGCAAGAGCCATTAGCTTACTTTGCTTTCCTCAATGCCAACCCTGATGGGATTGATCACATCCGTCTGCTAGGGGACAACACCTTTGCCTTTGAAGATTTGTTCGGTGGAGGAGATTTTGATTATAACGATTTAGTCATTCAACTGAGTTTTCCGACCTCCACCTCAACCCCAACGCCAACTCCCACTCCAACCCCCACGCCAACCCCCACGCCAACTCCGGGTGAAATTCGAGGTACGGTGTGGAATGATATCAACGGTAATGGTGTACGCAATACGGGCGAACTGGGACTGACAGACTGGACGGTCTTTCTTGACCAAAACCAGAATGGTCTGCTGGATGTGGGTGAACTATCCACCACGACAGACGCGAATGGGAATTATGCCTTCACGACGCTAATTCCAGGAAGCTACACAGTTGCCCAGGTATTGCAAACGGCATGGCAGTCAACGTTTCCTGTGCCCAATCTTCAGACCGTTAACCTCAATGATGGTCAGAGTGTTACGGATATTAATGTGGGAAATCGTTCTATATTGCCACAAATCCAACTGACGCTGACACCTCTAGTCACGGGGCTGACCAATCCGCTCGATATTACTCATGCCGGTGATGGCAGCGATCGCCTGTTTGTTGTAGAACAAGGAGGTCGCATTCAGGTGATCCAAAATGGCACCTTGTTGGCGACGCCGTTCCTCGATCTCTCCAATCGCATTAGTACTGGAGGTGAGAGAGGTTTACTGGGCTTGGCTTTCCCGCCAAACTACGCGACTAAAGGTTACTTTTACGTCAACTACACCAATATAGTTGGCGATACCGTCATCGCTCGCTATCGCCTCACGGACAATCCCAATGTCGCCGACCCTAACTCGGAAGAGATTATCTTAACCCTTCCACAGCCCTTCGCTAATCATAATGGTGGACAACTGGCATTTGGCCCGGATGGTTACCTCTACATTGGCCTGGGTGATGGGGGTGGTGCTGGAGACCCTCAAAACAATGCCCAAAATCCCCAATCCTTGTTGGGTAAGATGCTACGCATTGATGTGGAATCGGGGGTAGCCCCTTATACTATCCCTGCCACCAATCCCTTTGTCGCGACCAATGACCCCAATAACCTGTATCGTGATGAAATTTGGGCGCTGGGTTTGCGTAATCCGTGGCGTTTTTCGTTTGATCGCATAACGGGTGACCTTTTCATTGGCGATGTGGGACAGGATGCGCTGGAAGAGATTGACTTTCAATCGGCGACGAGTCAGGGTGGCGAAAACTATGGCTGGAACATCATGGAAGGGTCTAGTCGTTACAACAATAATCCCGGTGACATCACAGGATTAGTCCTCCCAGTAGCCGAGTACGATCATTCATTGGGACAATCTGTTACTGGCGGCATAGTCTACCGAGGTCTGAATGAACCCAGTCTACAAGGCGTATATTTATACGGGGATTTCATTAGTGGACGTATTTGGGGGTTAAGGCCAAATAGCACCGGATGGGAAAACGCAGTTCTTCTCGACACCCCTTACTTCATTTCTACCTTTGGCGAAGACCAAGCGGGTAACTTGTACCTCGCTGACTATACCAATGGTGGTATTTATAGCATTTCTGCTTAGAAAAAATGAGGAGTTTGTTGGGCAATACCGAGTGCGAAGATTTCCTTAACAGGTTTTTAATCCTGGCAAACGGTGGAGGTATTATCTAAAGATTGAGAGAGCGAACTGAACTGAAGTTACGTTATGAACCCTCTTCGTTTTGCACTATTGGCTCTGACTGGATTGACGGCGACTACTCTTACGACGGTTGGAGTGGTTGGTACTTCTCTACTCGCCAAATCACAGGTGACTTTCCAAAAGCCACCCATACCCCTTGTTGCTCAAGCGACAGACCTCACCAAGTTTCGGCAAGAAGCTCTGGAGACACATAACAAACTTCGAGCGAAGCATGGTGCTCCTCCCATGAAGTTCAGTAATTCCCTGAATCAAAAAGCCCAGAGATGGGCAGAGAATTTAGCGAAGCTAGGTAAGCTACAACACAGTGGTCCTGGGGAAAACCTTTTTTGGTCAACGGCTGATGCGACCGGTAACAGCGTCGTCCAAAATTGGTACAACGAAGTCAAAGACTATAACTATAACAAGCCAGTTTTTAGCATGAACACGGGGCACTTTACCCAAGTTGTATGGAAAGGGTCAAGTGAATTGGGCTGTGGGAAGGCGAAGGGAGCGAAGGGGTATTACGTTGTTTGTAATTACAATCCTCCTGGCAATATGCAGGGAGCTTTTGGAGCAAATGTTGGTCGTCCTAAGTAAAACAATTTAATTTGGAGGCACTACGGAAAATAACTTTGTATGAATAATCAATCAGTATTAATGGATGCTGCCGACTGCTTAATTTCACCTGCTATTTCACCCAATCGCTCCACGAATTCTTCTCCGATGAAATTGGGAATCATGGCATCAGGAAGTGGCAGTAATTTTGAGGCTGTCGCTCAAGCCATCGAAAATGGTCAACTCAACGCCCAAATTCAAGTCTTAATTTACAATAATCCTGGTATTAAGGCTGTAGAAAGAGCTGAACGTTGGGGCGTTCCTGCTGTACTGCTCAATCATCGAGAGTACAAACGCCGAGAAGAGTTAGACATTGCCATTGTTGAAGTGTTGCAGGAGTATCAGGTAAATTGGGTCGTGATGGCAGGCTGGATGCGAATTGTCACACCTGTATTAATTAACGCTTTTCCTAACAAAATTATCAACATTCATCCCAGCTTATTACCCAGTTTTAAGGGCGCTCACGCGATAGAAAAAGCCCTAGAGGCAGGTGTGAAAATTACTGGCTGTACAGTACATTTGGTATGCCCGGAAGTGGATAGTGGCCCAATTTTAGTCCAAGCCGCTGTCCCGGTGTTGCCGGAGGATACACCAGAAACCCTCCATGCTCGAATTCAAGTACAGGAACATCGAATTCTCCCACAAGCAATTAGTTTGCTGGTGCCTTAGGTAATTTGCACAGCTTGGGGCATAGGCAGATACAACAGAAGTCTAATACTCTTATCTCATCTTAATCTTTCTTTAGGGGGATGTATAGTTAGTATTAGTGATATTCAGGCATTGCCTGCATCATGACGACAAAATTGGATCGCACTCACCAGCATCCTCCAAAAGGGCTGCTTCTTTTATGCATTGTGCTGTTATTACTGGGTATCTTTTTTCGGTTCGCTAATCTTGAGCGGAAAATCTACTGGGGCGATGAGGTTCATACCTCATTACGGATCTCTGGTTACACCCAAGCCGAAATGGTTCAGCAAGTCTTTGATGGTCCTGTCATTGGCATCGAAGATTTACAGAAGTATCAGCGCCTCAGTTCAGACAAAAGCTTCATCGATACCATCCATGCTTTGGTAGAACACCCCGAACATCCGCCACTCTACTATGTGATGGCGCGATTCTGGATGCAGCTATTTGGTGATTATGTAAGGACGCCCAGAGGTTTATCCGCCTCAATTAGCTTGCTGGTTTTTCCCTGTGTTTATTGGCTTTGCCTGGAATTATTTAAGTCGCCACGAGTGGGGTGGGTAGCGGTTGCACTCTTTATCATCTCTCCTTTTCACGTCCTCTACGCCCAGGAAGCACGTGAGTATAGTCTATGGACGGTTACTATTTTGCTATCGAGCGCAGCATTACTGTGGTCAAGGCAACGCTCAACAAAGCTAAGTTGGGGAGTTTATGCAGCAACTGTAGCGCTGGGACTTTATACTCATTTATTGTTTATTTTAGTCACACTTGCACACGGACTCTATCTCCTTTCAATCGAAAGCTTTCGGCTTAGTAAAATATTCAGGGCTTATATGCTTGCCTTGGTCGGGGGGGGATTAGCTTTTGTACCTTGGCTCTGGGTTCTTGCCGCTAACTGGTCTGCGCCGGAAAAAGCAACAGGTTGGATAGCTCACAAAAGGGACTTATTTTCTTTAGTTAAATCCTGGGTGGGTGACCTAAGTCGTGTTTTCCTTGATTTAGGCAACACGGAAGAACAGGTACTGTATCTTATCCCACTGATAGGAATTCTATTGATTCTGATAGGATATTCACTTTATTTTCTCTGTCGTTATACACCCCAAGAAGTTTGGTTATTCATAATCACGCTGATTGTAGTAACAGGAATAACATTAATACTGTCAGATTTGACTCTGGGAACGCAGCTATCAATTTTAGGTCGCTATCTAATTCCATGTTTCGTGGCTATAGAACTAGCTGTTGCTTATCTTCTTGCTACCAAAGTTACATTGAGCTTAACTACGAACTGGCAAAGAAAGCTGTGGCAGATTATTATGGTTGGGTTATTTTCAATAGGAATTTTGTCCTGTGCCATCAACGTCCAGGCACAAGAATGGTGGAACAAAGACCCAACTTACCACTATCCACAGGTGGCCAGCATCATTAACCAATCATCTCGCCCATTGGTCATTAGTGATACTGGGCCAGCTAATATAATTGCTCTAAGCAATCTACTCAATTCAAATGTACGATTTGAATTGTTATCCAAACCTACTGGCTTAAAAATCGCTAACAGCTTCAGTGATGTGTTTTTGTATAGACCTTCCGTAAAATTGCAGGATAGCCTTGAACAACAGAACAAATCTAAAGTCGAGACGGTTTACGAACCAGGCAAGCTTTTCCGACTCAAAAAATCTTAGCAGTTATAGCTCTTGATTATTGGTTGCTATTGCCGCCCCTCCTATTACCCCTAATTCTCTCATTAGCTGTTTCGAGACTTTTTTGATTGTGTAGCGCATTAAGCGTGAAATAGCATTAGACAGCTTGAGAAAAACTGTATGAGGTCATGAGCTAAAGCATCTTATTTTCTCACCATCCTTCACTTAGGCAAGCACCTCAACACCATTAAGCTTCAGCTCGTTTGTGATCCAATTTCCACAGATAACTGGAAAGCAAATTGGTAACAATATGAGCCACAATCGGCACGAGTAAATTCCCCGTTGCCAGGGCGCTAAAACCCAACAGCAGCCCTACCGCAGTTGCCCAAACCACATAAGGCCATTGTTGTGGCCCACTCAAGTGCAAAACACCAAATAGCAGGCTAGAAGCAACAACCCCAGTGGCATTCAACCCAACAGCAGGAAGCATCACACCTCGAAACAATAACTCTTCACTCATTCCAGGTAGCAACCCCAACCAAATTAAGTCGGGTAAGACTAAGGGCTTGAGTACCATTTGCAGGTAGTAATCCGCACTTTGGCGATAAGCAGGCCATAGACGATAGACTAAACTACTTAACCCCGTAATTCCCAGCGCCATACCCAGCCCTAGGAGTAACGCTTCAGCCGTGCCATGTAGAGGTAGAAGTGTTACTGAACCCAAGTGCAACCAAAGCTTGGCAATGAATAGCAAGACAAGAGCCGTCACCCCCATAGCAATTAACACTTGGGTGCGGGTTAGAGGTTCAATTTCAGGTTGATCGGGAAGCTGGTTTGCCACGAACAGATAAGCAATGCAAAGAGGATAGGGAGGGGCTGAGAGCTTCAGCACTGATGCCGGCACGATGAGCGACTAAAACGCCCAGTGCCTCTAAATATGAGTTTACTCTGATTGCCTGAATACCCAAATCTTCTGGGGAGACTTGCATGGAGGTTTGGTTTTCTTCAACCGCAATAATCCGAGTTCGTGACTGGCAGCTTAAACTGAGTAAAGCACTGCCACCACAGGCGCTTGCCGGAACAACCACCGCATCTACGTCCGACGCCCAAATATCTCCGGCTGGAGAGGTAAAGTTTTGTGTCGGGATTGAAAATTGGGAATTGGGGTTTTGACGTTCCACGAACTGAGGGGCACGACTCAATCCGACTAAAACACAAGGTAAGAAGGTATAGCCCAATTCTTCAGCCGCAGAGCGAGGGGATAAGTCGGGGTCGAGGGGTAGGGGCATCAGTGCCGGCGCATGAGCACAAGGCACTTGAAAGGTGCGAACGATTAGGTGACTAATCACCGCCTCCGCTCCTGCGAGGGGGTCTACGCCCTGTCCGTGACGATAGGCTTGCAACGCCTCGCTACCCAGGTCATCGGGAAAACGGGCAACTACGGCGATCGCATCTGCTTTGGCCTGCTGAATCAGGACTTCCGCTGCTCGCAACAAACTGTCAGGATTGCCAATTGTACCCCAACTTGCCCCGGATGCGGCGGTTCGCAATTCCACATTTAAGGGGGCGTCTGTCACCACATAATCCGTTAGACTCAACCCCAGTGTGGCTCTAGCGGCATCTGCGACTTGGAGGTGTCGAACCCGCAATTCGGGTTCAATTGCTTGGTCGAGAATTAATCCTACCCGATTCTGATGCACCGGGTGCAACCCCATGCATCCAGAGGCGAATTTGTCAAGGGCATACCCTTCCACATAAAGAGCGTTGGGTAAGTTCCAGTAGAGTTGGGCACCATTGAGGACATTGGGGTGGGTGATCAGGCGATCGCAGATAGCGGAGATGGCTCTGGCTACAGGTAGGGCATCCCCCGCGTAACCGCCAATCGCCGCCCCAACTCCTGTAGGAACAATTAAGACAACAGTGTAAGGACGTTGAATCACAGTGCCGCAGTGGTATCCGATTCAACGGTGACAATCGCTTCTACTTGGGCAATTTGGCGATCGCTATCCACACGAGTCACTGCCCAGCGTAGGGGTTCTCCACGTTTTTGCAATTCGGCTTCAATGGCTTGCTGTAGTTCTACAGGGGTTTCTTGGAGGTCGATTTCTGCGGTGATGAAGTGAGTTGTCATAGTTGTTGTTGAAAGGCTATGACTCATATTACCTTTCGAGTGTAGGCTGTGTTTTCAACACTGAGCAATGTTTCGGGGGAAAAACTTGAAATCTTGCCCCCTAAGTCCCCCTTTAGATCCCCCTCCCGTCCCCCTTTTTAAGGGGGAAGCCAGATGTTGCTACGCTTTTAAAAGTCTGGGGGACTTTGAGATTCCGGTTCCCCCCAAAATTGGCCGGAGCTCATACGAGGAGTTAGGGAAGCTATTATCTGGAAAAAGCTCTAATATCCTTCCAGAGTACTTTCCCCGAACAATCCACCGACAACTTCTGCATAACCTCCACTCTTTTAGATATAGGTTAGAGGAGGCAAGCAATTCTCTAGTTTGCCAAAAAAGGGTTTTTACCCATGCAACCCGGAAAAATCAGCATCACCGCTCTCATCACTCTACTCGCTGCAACCACTACCGCGATTGCTCCTAATTTTCCACTGTCGGTCGCTTCACCACCAGCACTGGCTCAAACTTCAGCGAATCGGAAAGCGGAAGCAGATCGACTTCTACAGCAAGGGATTCAGCAGCATAAAACCAGTCAATTTCAAGCGGCATTACAGTCTTTCCAACAGGCACTGTCTATCTATAAGGAGATAGGTGATCACTTTGGAGAAGCTGCTTCTTTAAGAGGTCTAGGTATTCGTTACTATTTTCTAGGGCAATACCAGAAAGCGATTGAGTTCTATCAACAGTCTTTGGCTATTGAACGAGAAATTGGCAATCGCCAGGGAGAAGCGAAATCTCTAAACAATCTAGGTGCAGCTTACGATTCTCTGGGGCAATACCAGAAAGCGATTGAGTTTCATCAACAGTCTTTGGCAATTGCACGAGAAGTTGGCGATCGCATAGGGGAAGGTAGTTCTTTGGGGAATCTAGGTAATGCTTACAATTCTCTAGGGCAATACCAAAAAGCGATTGAGTTTCATCAACAGTCTTTGGCAATTGCACGAGAAGTTGGCGATCGCAATGGGGAAGCTAATTCTCTGGGCAATCTGGGTGCAGCTTACGATTCTCTGGGACAATACCAAAAAGCGATAGAGTTCCATCAACAATCTTTGGCAATTGCACGAGAAATTGGTAATCGCCAGCAGGAAGCTAATTCTCTGGGCAATCTGGGTAATGCATACGATTCTCTAGGGCAATACCAAAAAGCGATAGAGTTCCATCAGCAGTCTTTGGCTATTGAAGGAGAAATTGGCAATCGCCAGGGGGAAGCTAGTTCGCTGGGAGATCTGGGTAATGCTTACTATGCTCTAGGGCAATACCAGAAGGCGATTGAATTCCATCAACAGTCCTTGGCGATTAAACGGGAGATTGGCAATCGCTCCGGGGAAGCTATTTCTCTGGGGAATCTCGGTGCTGCTTACGATTCTTTGGAGCAATACCAGAAGGCGATTGAGTTCTATCAACAGTCCTTAGCAATTGCACTGGAGATCAGTGAGCGCAAAGTCGCAGGCATTGTTCTCAGTCATCTCGGTGCACTACTAACCAAACAAAACCAACCCGAACTAGCCATTATCTTTTACAAACAATCCGTAAATGTGACAGAAGCCATTCGGCAAGATATCCGAGGACTCTCCAAAGAAGAACAACAGTCGTATACCAAAACTGTTGCCGACACCTACCGCAATCTCGCAGACTTACTCCTCAAACAAGACCGAATTCTCGAAGCCCAACGAGTCCTCGATTTACTCAAAGTTCAGGAACTCGAAGACTATTTAAACAACGTCCGAGGCAGTAATAACTCGGCTCAAGGCATTGCCAATCGCGCCCCAGAACAGCAATTTAAACAAGGCTACGACGCCATTCTCAATCAAGCCATTGAGCAAGGAAAAGAGCTCGCCCAACTGGAAAACATTCCCGTCTCCAATCGCACCGAATCCCAGAAACAGCGTGTCAATGAACTGAGGAAAAATCAGCAGCAACTTGTCCAACAATTCCAAACCTTCCTCAAAAGTCCTGAAGTCGCACAACTCGTAGCCCAGTTGAGGCAAACTACAGGTGGAGAAGGGTTTGATTTGGATAAATACGCCATCAGCTTACAAGACAACCTCAAGCGACTCCAACAAGATGCCGTAATTCTCTATCCCTTCGTTCTGGACGATCGCTTGGAATTAGTATTAGTCACCCCTTACGCTCCCCCCATTCGCCGCACTGTTAATGTCAAACGAGAAGAACTCAATCAAACAATTGTAGACTTCCGTACTGCATTAAAAACTCCTATCACTGATGCTAAAACACCAGCCTTAAAACTCTACAATTGGCTGATTAAACCCCTCGAAAATAACCTGACTCAAGCCAAAGCCAAAACCATCATCTACGCCCCAGATGGACAACTGCGATATATTCCCCTTGCTGCCCTCTATGACGGCAAGCAATGGTTAGTCCAGCGCTTTGGTATTAATAACATTACCGCCCTCAGCCTTACCGAATTCAACACCAAACCTCAAGCTAAATTACAAATCTTAGCCGGTGCATTCACATCTGGTAGCTATAACGTCCAAATTGGGAATGAAACCTTTAGTTTCTCTGGATTAAAGTATGCAGGAGTTGAGGTAGAAAATCTGGCAAAGATAGTTCCCGGTACGACAAAAGTGTTAGATCAGCAGTTCAACCCAAATACTGTTCTTCAAATGAATGACTACTCGGTTGTGCATCTAGCAACTCATGCGGCATTCGTGACCGGACAACCAGAGGAATCCTTTATACTGTTTGGTGATGGCAGTCGCGCCAATCTCCGAGATATAGGAAGCTGGCGTTTACCGAATGTGGATTTGATGGTACTTTCTGCTTGTGAAACCGGTTTAGGTGACAAGTTGGGTGATGGGAAAGAAGTGCTTGGTTTGGGTTACCAAATGCAAAAAACTGGAGCAAGATCTGCAATTGCCTCCTTATGGACAGTTGATGATGGTGGCACCCAAGCCTTGATGGATGCCTTTTATGCGGCGATGGAAAAAGGTAACACCACGAAAGCTGAAGCTTTGCGGCAAGCGCAAATTGCCCTAATTACTGGTGAGTACAAAGCCTTAGGCGAACAGCGAGGATTAGTTGTGCAGGAACGGATTAGCAGAAGCTTACCAGCAGACGTGATCTCTCACCTGAGCCATCCGTTTTACTGGGCACCCTTTATTCTGATTGGAAATGGGTTGTAATCTTACCAATTGCCGTGTCTTGCAACTACACTTAACTTCTCCCTGCCTCTCTGTTGTGTTTCTTATATCAAATACCTAAATGTTTGCTACAAATCACTCTCCGCGTCCCTGCGTCTGTGAGTCCCCGTGTCAATCATCTGTAGCAAACTTAAGGAGAAACGATATTAGGACTTGTCATTTTGGCTCTTGAAAGGCTATGCCTGAGAGGATATCTCAGAAGTGTCAAACGTTGCTTTGATTCCCACGATTTATCGGGGATTTAGGGGGTTCTGACCGTTTAATCGTTTAGATTACGATTTTTCAGACATCCTTTCTGAGAGCGATCGCTATTATCTTCTAAGAAGGACAAAGCCAGTACTCGTATGCGGAGAAATTGGACAAGAAACACACTGCTTGTATTTGTGGCATTAGGATTGGTAGTAGGAGCAAACGTGGCACAAGCGGTGATTTTTGACCGACATGGCAATAAGTTACCCGATGTCGAGGTTAACTCTTCAAAGGTAAATTGGGAACTATTATCCGTTGAAAAAGGCAGAAAATATAATGGTGTTGGTTTGCTTGAGCAACACTCATTTGGAATTTGCACAG
>DATNQL010000847.1:0-5598 GCA_036704025.1 Stenomitos sp. | reverse complement strand
CTTCGGCTTAAGCGTACAAAAGCGTATTTGGCAGAATGTAGCCGATACCCACAAGAGTCCGTGGAAAGCTTGGTGTTGCTTTGGAGATGCTGTGGGATGGCGCGTGAAAGGAAACTGGCTGGCTCACTCCACGCTCAATTTTACCCCCCAAGCCCCAGAAGGCGAACTCCCTTCCCTTGTGGTCAGTGATCGATTTGCCTTGCGTCACCAAGAATCTGTAGTATCCTTGCTCTCACGTCCAGACTTGTAGCGACCAAGCGACTGTATCTTGAATTGGATCGAGTACGAACCAATGAGTTGCAATCTCACCGAGTTGGGTGAATCAGATAGGTGAGGTCGTTTTCCCTCTGTATCTCTTAAAGTTGAAGTCGTACAGAAATTGATTTGGTCGTTTTGATTGCGGAACTTACAACCCCTGCATAGCCGTCCCCAATATCTGTAATCCCTCTAAAGTATTCGCGTGGTGTACTCTCATAACGCGAACTATTAGGTCGTAGCTACTATTATGAAACTGTTTCGTCCCAAAAATCGCCAAACACAGCAGATTTTCACTGCCTTAATTTTAACGAGTATTTTGTCCTTGGGTGCTGGTACAACCGTTGTTAATTCCGCAGCGGCTAACTCGATCTCAAGCCCCCAAGGTGTTGCTGGTTTAAAGCAACGGAATCGTGAAATACCCCGTTCAGTCGTCAATGCCATTCGTCGTGAAATCGCTCGTACCTACAGAATTCCCCCCGGTCAACTCAAAGTTGTGAGTGCCACTCCACAAACTTGGTCAGATAGCTGCTTAGGTCTTGGTGGACCGGCTGAAAGTTGCGCTCAAATCTTGATCCAGAACGGTTGGCGTGTCGTCGTGTCTAATGGTGCCCAAACCTGGGCTGCTCGTACTGATGGCACTGGACGCCTTGTACGGTTAGAAAGTCAAAAACAGCCCAGAAATAATACTCAGTTACCCAATTCAGTGACGAATGCTGTTTTACGAACCGCCGCTGGGCAATTAGGAGTGCCACGTTCCCAACTCCAGATTATAGAGGCCGAGCCGCAGACTTGGAGCGATCGCTGTCTCGGTCTGGGTAGCCCTGTAGAACTGTGTGAACGTGCTCTCACACCGGGTTGGCGAGTGGTTGTTGGAGGTCAGCAACAACGCTTGGTCTATCATACTGACGATACGGGTTCCATACTCAGGTTAAATCAATCCGCCGGGGGTGTCGGTGACGTTAGTTTGCCTCAATCCGTTGTAAATATTGTTTTACAAACCGCTGCCCAAGACACGGGGTTACGCCCTTCTGATCTGCGGATTGTTCAGTCCCAACAGATTCAGGGCAGCAGTAGTTGTCTAGGGATGTCTTCCCGTTCCGGTGAAGCGTGTACCAGAGATCTAGCAACGCTCTGGCAAGTCACTGTAGAAGCTGGGCAACAACGCTTGGTTTATCACACCACGATGAACGGTTCCCGGATTCGGTTGAATGAACAAGCCAGCAACATGGGGAATGGCAACGTGCCACGTTCTGTTGCGGATGCCGTGTTACAGTTTGCGGCTCAGGATTGGGGCTTGTCCAGTTCCCAACTGAGAATCACACAAGCCCAACCGCAAACTTGGCCCGATAGTTGTTTAGGTCTTCCCCGCCCGACAGAACGCTGCATGGGCACTCTCACACCCGGTTGGCAGGTGAGCGTAGAAGGTAGACAAAGAACCCAAGTTTATCGTACCGATGATTCCGGTTCTCGCATCCGGTCAGAAGCCATGCTGGGACAACTACCCGTCGAGGGGAATTTACCCAATGCTGTTGCCCAGGCGGTTTTAGCGGACGCCTCTCGCCAGCCAAATGTATACAGGGGTTTGCGTATTGTCCAAGCTGAACAGCAAAATTGGCCGGATGGCTGTTTGGGTCTGGCAGAACGGGGAGTATTTTGCACCCAGGCTATTGTTCCCGGTTGGCGAGTGCTGGTAGAAGATGAAGGACAAACTTTTGTCTATCGCACCAACGCATCCGGTTCTGTCGTTAAGTTGGAAAATGGAGCGGCTCAAGGGAATACTGGAGCCGTTCCCATGCCTGACAGTGAGTACCCTGCACCACTGGGGCGGGGTGTGGTGTTTCGTGCAATTGAAGGGGGCGGTTTCACCGGTCGCACAACTGAAACGCTCCTCACGAGTGATGGACAAGTGATTCGGCGCTTGATGGATTCGAGAATGAATGCTCCGGCAGAAATGTATCAAATTTCTCGCCAAGAGGTGCAGCAGTTTCAGCAATTGCTGGAGCGACGTAATTTCGCGCAGTTCGACCGACTGGTTTACCCCGCGCCCAAAGGTGCCGCCGACTTCATCACCGTTACCCTCACGAGTCAAATGGGTACCACCAGCTACGCGGATATGGGTCAAGATCGTTTGCCTGAATCTTTGCAGGCTGTGCTTCAAGCTTGGAGGCAAATCGCTAACCGCAGATAGTAAAAATATCATGTCCGGTTAAACACCCATCGTTAGGATTGACGCGGGGACACGGGGACACGGGGACGTGGAGAGTTTTTATTATGGGTAATTAGACGGACATGATATAACAGGTAGGGGCACGATTCGATCGTGCCCCTACTGGGTTGCACTTCATTTTTCTAAACTACGGTAACCTTATCGGAATATGTTGCTTTCAATAAGCGAGTTTGATATCCTGCTTATTGAGAATATACATCGGTTTTTGTGAACCATGAGTACTCCGTCTAACGATCATCAAGATTCACCGGCACAGTTGATCCAGCATTCTCAGGCGGCTATTTCTATCCACCCGCCGCAGCACAAAGAACCATCGTTTTATTATTTCGCTTATGGCTCTTGCATGTGCCCGGTGGATTTGAAGCGATCGCTCGGCGAGAAAACTCACAAATACGTCATTGGTCCCGCCACACTGAAAGGTTATCGGCTGAGTTTTAACCGTAAATCAGTGCTGCGTAACTGTGGAGTACTGGATGTGGTACCCGATGCAACGTCATCCATTGAAGGCGTGTTGTATCGCTTACCCTTGCGCTTAAGTGATGCTCTGGATCAGCGAGAAGAAGTCCCTCGCGGTGGCTATCGACGAGAAATGATTGAAGTGCGCGCCCATGGGCGTTTGTATCAGAATGTTCGGACTTATGTTGTGGTAGAAAAATTAGCTGAAGAATTAGCCCCCAACGATTGGTATTTCAATGTTGTACTGCGGGGTGCAGTAACTTGTGGCCTAAGCGAACCTTATGTATGGAAGTTATTTAACCACATGCACCAATTACAACAGCGTCACTGGCAAACCGAATCACTGCGATCGGCGTAATCAAATCGGCGTAAGATTTGGGATAACAGCGCTACAAGGTGAATCCGATGAATCAATCCACTCATGCCTGCTGTGGCCCCGGCTATGCAACTCCCGAAGCGGCGATGAAGGCAGAACGAGAAAAGGTACTTTATGCGATCGCTCTTTACACGGGTACCGGCATCGAAGAGCCAGATTATTTAGCAACGGTAGACGTTGACCCCAATTCCCCTACTTATTCCCAAGTTATTCATCGCACCGTCATGCCCTACATTGGCGATGAACTGCATCACTTTGGCTGGAATGCTTGTAGTTCCTGTCATGGAGATGCCAACAAAAGTCGGCGCTTTTGTGTGATTCCAGGTCAGCGTTCTAGCCGAATTTATATTGTGGATACCGCTGATGTACGTGCACCCAAAATCCACAAAGTCATCGAACCGGAAGAAATCAAAGAAAAAACCAATCTCACTGCTCCTCACACCGTACACTGCCTAGCCAATAGTCAAGTCATGATTTCCATGCTGGGTGATAGTGAAGGGAACGGCCCCGGTGGCTTCCTCTTGCTGGATGAAAATTTTGATATTGCTGGGCGCTGGGAAAACAATGCCCAAGGGATGCGTTTCAACTATGACTTCTGGTATCAGCCGCGCCACAACATTATGGTCAGTAGTGAGTGGGGTGCACCGAAAACCTACTACCCTGGCTTTGACCTCAACGACGTAACGGCAGGGAACTATGGACGCCAGTTGCATTTTTGGGATTGGTCGAAGCACGAGATTATCCAAAGCTTTGACCTGGGTGAGGAGGGATTAATTCCCTTAGAAGTGCGTTTTCATCACAATCCCGACAGTACACATGGATTTGTGGGGGCGGCACTGAGTAGTAATGTCTGGCATTGGCATAAGCCGAACGGTTACTGGGACGTGGAGAAGGTGATTGATATCCCTTCCGTTGAGGTCGAGGGATGGCCGATTCCCGTACCCTCCTTAATTACCGATATCCTAATCTCAATGGACGATCGCTATGCCTACTTCTCCAACTGGTTACACGGTGACATTCGCCAGTACGACGTCAGCGACCCCTCAAATCCCAAGCTAACCGGTCAAGTTTGGTGTGGTGGTTTACTCGGAAATGCAGGCGAAGTTCAGAGTCACAAGCTGCTAGGTGGCCCGCAGATGCTTCAGCTAAGTCTGGATGGTAAGCGGCTGTATGTAACCAACTCCCTATTTAGCACTTGGGACAATCAGTTTTACCCCGATTTAGCGAAAAATGGTTCCTACCTGTTGCAGATTGACTGCGATACAGAAAACGGCGGAATGAAAATCAACGAGAATTTCTACGTTGACTTTGGTCAAGAACCGGCTGGCCCATCCCGCGCCCACGAAATGCGGTATCCTGGCGGTGATTGCACCTCTGATATTTGGATTTAACTACCGTTACACCCCTGGGTGAGTAAGGGTTGTTTGCACCCTAACAAACAACAATACCTTTCTTCTGGATGCAACACTCATGCAGAACTCTGCTACAGATAAGGTATAGTTTATTCCTGCGGTTCAAAATCCCTGTTAACAATTTGATGCAAACCGTGATAGGCATGACGACAACAAGCCCACTTAATGAGCCATATCATGGTTTTACTATTGGATCGGAAGCATCCCAATTGTGCAACTTTAAAAAAGGGTGAGGAGAGTTGAACTCTCAATTCTCCTTGGCTCCCCTGCTCCCGTGCCGACCCTATTTTTACAAAAAAGTATTCACCTATAGGTAGATATTGAAATTATTCTATGCAGGTACAAGAAAGAATATTTTTATTAACCATCGTTTTGGCTATCTTAGTTAAAGTATATTCTGGGTTAGGAGAGAGTTCAAAATCCAGCTTAAGAAATTTATTATCAATCAATCAATCTAAAGTTCAAGAATGTCCAGTTATTAAAAATATTGAGTTGACGGCAACTGATAATAAGGGAAATGGTGATGAACAGGGTGTCAATTATGTGATTATTTTTGACCCCAAATCTCAAGACCTAGACTTTAAAGTCAATGTAGGACTATCCCATCAACTTTATCTCAAAAATGAGGACGGAAAACTCCGTCAAAAATATATTTCTAAACGGTTTTCTGAACTGATCACGGATGAGAATTCAACCCTGAATGGTAAAGCCCCAATCGCGGCTATTAATGCTGATTATATTGGGGTTGATAATCAGCCCCAAGGACTGAATATTTCTAAAGGAGTGGAATATTCCGGTAAATTCAAAGATAAGCGGTCTTCTTTTGGGATTTCAGGGGGTATACCGCAAGAGCGAAAAGCGACAATCCA
>DATNQL010000846.1:0-40835 GCA_036704025.1 Stenomitos sp. | reverse complement strand
AGAATAACTCTGATGCCCGCGTTAATGCCGTGACCTTTAGCCCTGATGGTCAACTCTTAGCTTCTGCTGGCGATGACAAGACCGTAAAGCTGTGGACAGCCAACGGCAGATTACTGAAAACGTTGCGGGGACATAGTAATTGGGTTTTAGATGTGAGTTTCTCTCCAGACTCCCAGATGCTTGCCTCGGCAAGTTATGACAATACGGTCAAACTTTGGAATCGCCAGGGAGAACTGATCAGAACCTTGAGGGGGCACAGCGATAGCGTCGCTCACGTTCGCTTTAGTCCGACCGGTCAAATTTTAGCCACAACCAGTTGGGATAACCGAGTGCAACTGTGGCGGTTGGATGACACCTTGATCAAAACCCTCGAAGGACACCAGGATCGCGTGACTAGCGTGAGTTGGAGTCATGATGGTAAGGCGCTAGCTTCTGCCGGTCGGGACAATATGGTGATGGTATGGAATTTGGATTTAGATGATTTGTTAGATCAGGGCTGTAACTGGCTGCGGTACTATCTGCAAAACAATCCTAAAGTCAGACACCAGGATCGGGAACTTTGTCAGTCTCTTGAGCGACCACAAGAGCAGACTCCTGAAGGATAATGGTTATAAAATTTACGATTTTCACTCGCACCTACTCATGATTGAGCAAGGCATATTGTCCGGACTAGAAGCCACAGGCTTGCATAAATATATAGACTTAGGCGCTTTCTGGCATGGCGTGTTAGAGTGAGCGTAATTCCTTTGCAGTAGTTTTCCTCCAGCTTGTGAAAGGATTATGGTAATTACAAAACGTGGCCTCGTTCTTGGTGCGACAGCATTAGTCATCACCACTGTTGCGGTGACAACGGTCGGTCTTTTATCTAAAAGCCAAGCTGTTTTAAGCGAGGTTTTCCGCCAAAGCCCTAAGGAGTTAGTGGATGAGGTTTGGCAAATTATTGACCGGCAATATGTAGATGCCACGTTCAATCAACAGGACTGGCGGGCTGTTCGTAACGAATATTTGAACCGCAATTACACCAACCAGGAAGAGGCTTATAAAGCCATCCGGGAAATGCTGAAGAAGCTGGAAGACCCTTACACCCGGTTCATGGACCCGCAAGAGTTCAAGAACATGCAGATTGATACATCTGGAGAACTCACCGGTGTTGGCATTCAGCTTGCTCAGGACGAGGAAACGAAAAAACTGATGGTGATTTCACCGATTGAGGATACACCTGCGTTTAAGGCTGGGGTTCTGGCAAAGGATCTAATTCTCAAGATTGACGGCAAGAGTACTGAAGGGATGGATGTCAATGATGCTGTCAAGCTAATTCGGGGTGAACCTGGAACTTCCGTTAAACTGACTGTTCAGCGCGGGAACAAGCAAATCGATTATCAGCTCACACGGGCGAAAATCGAAATTCATCCAGTACGCTATGAGTCTAAAAACTCGCAGAATGGCAAGGTTGGCTATATTCGTCTGACTCAGTTTAGCGCCAATGCCTCGCAGGAAATGCGTAATGCAATCAAAGAATTAGAAAAACAGCAGGTGACAGGCTATATTCTTGATTTACGGTCTAATCCAGGTGGCTTACTCAATGCCAGTGTTGAAATCGCTCGGATGTGGATCGACGATGGAGCTATTGTCTCGACGGTGGATCGGCAGGGAGAAACGGATCGTCAAGTCGCCAACAGTCGTGCCCTGACCGATAAGCCCCTCGTGGTGCTGGTGGATGGAGGTTCAGCCAGTGCTAGCGAAATTCTCTCTGGGGCGTTACAAGATGATAAGCGAGCGACTCTGATCGGAACTCAGACCTTTGGAAAAGGGTTGGTTCAGTCAGTGCGAGGATTGGAAGATGGCTCGGGTCTGGCGGTGACCATCGCCAAGTATCTCACGCCCAGTGGACGGGATATCAACAAGTTAGGAATTGCCCCAGATGTTGTGGTCGAACTATCGGATGCACAGCGTAAGACGTTGCAGCAGGACCGCACAAAAATTGGCACCCCGGCTGATCCTCAATATGCCAAAGGCTTAGAAGTGCTTTACCAAAAGATTGCGGCTAAACAAAACCCCAAATTACAATCTTCGGCTCGTTAATCCCGATCACTTCGGTTAGATTGGAACTCCTGTCTATGTCTAGGCCGGTTGACACTTTCCGGCACGAATGAGTCCGACGCGACGTGCGATCGCGTCTTGCTGTGAATCAAACGGTCCCCAGCGCTCCACAAGGGTGGGGTCGTTCTCCTCCTCTACTTGAGTGCTGGGAATAATTTCACAGGGCTGATTAACCCGTTTGACAATATACCATTTTTGTGTATTATTCATAGGGCAAAGACAGAACCTTTCAATCTTTTGGGCTAAAGCTCACAGTTGTGACAGAAAATCGGTCTGAGTTGACATCATGGAATCCCCAATCGAGCGCATCAAACTTTCTCAAACGGCTAAAGACCAACTCACCAAACTCAAGCGCCTGACCAAAATTGAGCAATGGAATATCTTGTGCCGTTGGGCATTCTGTCGTTCTCTTGCCGAACCCACCATCCCTTCTCCTGTCCCGATTATTACAGATAGTAATGTTGAAATGTCGTGGCGAGTGTTTGGCGGAGACATGTCCGATATTCTCCTCATCGCCCTCAAGCAACGCTGCCATCAAGATGGCTTTCCTCTGGACAAAGAAACCCTCGCTCATCAATTTCGCTTGCACTTGCATCGGGGCATTGGTTACTTAGCGGGCGACCCTAATCTGAAAAAGATTGAAGACTTAATTGCTGTTGCTGTTAGCCAATAATTCGCTGAACGGGGTATAGTAACTGCAATGCTTTTGCTTGGTGTTATGGTTGCTCCAATCCCAGAAGCCCCTGAAATTGAGCGTCACAGAGCTGCGATCGCTCGGACTGACCTTTCTAAACCCGTGCGGTTGGCAATAGAAAGTGCAATCTTAACCAAAGATACCACGTTTTTTGATTACGGCTGCGGTCACAGCGGCGATATTCATCGCACGCAAAACCAAGGCTATACCAGTGCGGGTTGGGACCCCTACTACCAGCCTGACAATCCCCTCATCCCTGCCGATATCGTTAATCTCGGTTACGTGATCAATGTGATCGAAGACCCCGCCGAACGTCGGGATGCGTTGCTCAGCGCGTGGGAATTGACCCAAAAAGTTCTGATTGTTGCGGCCCAAGTCTTAATTGATGACCGTGCTTCAGGTCAAATCGCCTATGGGGATGGTATCGTCACCCGCCGCAATACATTTCAGAAATATTACGAACAAGAAGAACTCAAAGTCTATATTGACCAAGTACTCGCTGTCGATGCCATTCCCGTAGCCTTGGGGATTTACTTCGTCTTCCGAGATGAAGCCCAAGCCGAAAGCTTTCGGGCATCGCGTTTTCGTTCCCGCACGACGACTCCCAGAATTCGCGCCAACATTAAGCGGTTTGAGGACTACCAAGAACTCCTCGCCCCCTTAATGAGCTTCGTGACGGAACGTGGACGCCTCCCCACTGCCACCGAACTCGCCAGCGTTCCCGATATTCTGGCGGAATTTGGCACTCTGCGCCGTGCCTTTCAAGTTATTTTACAAGCCACCGACCAAACCGAATGGGATGCCATTTCCGAAAAACGCCGCCAAGACATCCTAGTTTACCTGGCACTCACGCAGTTTAGCCATCGTCCCAAATTTGGCAACCTGGAACGTGTCTTACAAAACGACATTAAAGGACTCTTTGGCAATTACAAGCAAGCCTGTGCAGCGGCTGACTTGATGCTTGTGAGTGTGGGGAACTTGCGCCTAATGGCGAATTGCTGCAAACAAAGTGCGATCGGTAAACTGTTACCTAACGCTCTTTACGTTCATGTTTCGGCACTGGAAGCCCTCAATCCTCTGTTGCGAGTTTACGAAGGATGCGCCAGTCGCACGATTGGTCGCATGGATGGCGCGACTCTGGTGAAGTTCCACTTTAATAAACCGAAAATTTCGTATCTATTTTATCCCGACTTTGATATAGAACCCCATCCTGCCTTGCACACCAGTATGCAGATTGACTTGCGGGATTTGCAAGTGGTTTATCGGGATTACGACACCTCAGAAAATCCCCCAATTCTGCACCGTAAAGAAACCTTTGTGATGGCAGATTATCCTGATTATGAGAAGTTTGCCAAACTCACCCAGCAAGAAGAAAAGTGGGGATTACTGAATGAAACAAGCACGATTGGGACGCGCAAAGGTTGGCAAAAATGTTTGAAAGAACATTGTGCTCAAATTAAGGGACATCGTGTCTATTGGCGTAAAGATGCTGACCCATATCGAGTTAAAATCCTGATGTCTGCTCGGAATCGGCAGAAGAGTTGAGTGAGCCTCTGACTAAGTGTAGGGATCGGGATATTGTTGGTGTACATATTTCATCCGTTTGCGCTGCTGACGTGCATGGTGGGAAGCACGGACTCGGTAGATGAGCCGCAAGCCGAAGAAATAACTAATAATGGCACAGACAAACCCGACAACCACGCAGCCGATAAACAGGGGCCAGATAATTTCTATTCCTAACTCTTGAATATCCTTAATATCCTCCCAAGAACGCCAATTTATATTGCTTGAAGTATGGTCATTGAGCAGCCATTTCCCGATGTAGAAATTAAACGCATAAATGGGTAAAGACGTAAACGGATTACTAATCCAAGGCCCAACTAAGGCTAAGATTTTATTTCCCCGAAACAGAAAGGCGAGCAAAACAGCCAGAAGTGTCTGGGAACCAAAAAAGGGAAACAAACCAGCAAATACGCCACAGGCTAAACCCCTTGCTAGCGATTCCGGTTGTCCTCGTAAACGGGCTAAACGCCAATAAAAATATTGTAAACGTCGCCGCCAACTGGGCTTAGAGCCTCTCGGCTTGCGATTGCTTTTGACCATGTACGTTTGCCGAGCCTGCTGGTAGCGTGGAGTGTGCCTCCGACTCGTGTGAGTAGCAGAGGGAGCCGTTTTGGCGACGGAGGGGGAGTGATGCGGGTGACATTGCAGGAAATTTTTAGATTTTTTAGTGAACAAATCAGTAACCCTCCACCATTCCACAATTACTCTGCATTCCACCCACACGATTGCCTGTGGCACTGCCCTAAAGGAGCAATCGGGAGTTCATCAAATAGGAGTTACTTTTCTACTTTAGATCAGGGATTGAGCCTATCCCTCACGCTCATGGATGATCAAAAACGATTAAAGCGTTCATTGTCCTACTCAAACTCAGCGACAAAAGACTCACGATCAGAATTTAGAATTTCTATGATGGTCTAGCCCAACCATTAGTTCCCGAAGTTCTGACCCAAGTTTTAAAGGGAAGTTGTTTGAGCGGATAGTTGACGATCTTAACATAGAGAATTAGTTCTGCCCTGCAAAGGTTATACTGTAGACCTTCAGATTGTTCGACCTTTTCTCGTTAGCGAATGGGGCAGACGTAGATGTCGTTGAACCTTATTTTCAACTAAACGGAGAATAAAAAACGTGACTCTACCGCCAGAAGTCGGCGGACTGTTGATTTGACAGTACGATTAGAGATCTAAATGATTCATTCGGTTGGGAGTTTGGCTGGGTAGCGGATTCCGAGGCTCTCAAAGCTCACGCCCTGTAAGACCCCAACTCTGCTATTCAACGCTAAGAATATGGTTACTCGTAACGTCAGCGATAGCGCTAGTGAGCCGGCTAAGGGCGCTCGTACCCTGTTATATCAAGGACTTACGTCCCATCAGGTGAAGGTCAACCGTCAAAAGTACGGAGCCAACATTCTCACCCCTCCGGAACGCACTCCTTGGTGGACATTATTCTTAGAAAAATTTCAAGACCCAGTCATCCGTATCTTGATGATTGCCGCTGTCATCGCCATCAGTGTAGGCATGATTGAGGACGAATACGTGGAAGGATTGGGGATTGTCGCTGCCATTTTATTGGCGACTACACTGGCGTTTATTAATGAATATAAAGCCAGTCAAGAATTTGAAATTCTTAACCAAGTTTATGATGAAGTCTCCTCCAAAGTCATCCGCGATGGTCACGTTACCAGCATTCCTCGCAAAGACTTGGTCGTCGGTGACATTGTTTATATTGAACAGGGCGGAGAAATTCCAGCGGATGGAGAAGTTCTCGAAGAAATGTCGCTTTACCTCGATCAATCCAAACTGACGGGAGAATCAGAGCCAGTTAAAAAGTATACCAAAGCCAAAGCTGAGGCGTATGCTCGTGAAGAAGCGACTTACCCCCCTTATAAAATCTATCGCGGTACGATTGTTGACCAGGGAGAAGGATTATTTGAGCTGACGGCGGTTGGCGACCAAACCGAAATTGGGAAAGTGGCGATGGCGGTGGCGACAGTCGAATCTGGAGAACAAACGCCGCTCAATTTTCAACTCGAACGACTTAGTAAACTAATTGGGGTGGTGGGTTTGTCCTTTTCTGGGTTAACCTTTGTCGCCCTACTGGTGCGTGGCTTTACCACAGGAGAGTTAAGCCTTACCCTGCAACAAGCCTATTTTGCCGGACTGCTGATTGTGAGTGTCATGGTCGCTCTAGTGCAAGTGTGGCTACCCGTGGTTTACGATGGTTTTGATCTCGCTGGCACTCCGGTTGAACCGCCCCAGTGGTTAGAAAGTTCTCGCTGGGTGGAATGGCTCAAAACAGTTGGTATGGGTTTAGGGCTGTTAGCGCTGGGGATTGCGATAGGCTATCCCTTGGGACTGATGCCTACGGCTGGGGAGAGTTGGTTACCCAGTAGTGTGGGTAGAGCCTTGCTGAATTATTTTATGGTAGCCGTCACCATTATTGTGGTGGCAGTCCCCGAAGGCTTGGCGATGAGTGTGACTCTCTCCCTCGCCTACAGTATGCGAAAAATGGCGGCTTCCCATAATTTGGTACGGCGAATGCACGCTTGTGAGACGATTGGAGCCGCTACCGTAATTTGCTCCGATAAAACCGGCACCCTCACCCAAAACCAAATGCGGGTGCATGAAGTTAATTTTCCTGCACTGAATCCACAGCGACCCGATTTTAAGTTTATCCAAGCCTTCATTGCTGAAGCGATCGCCACCAATAGCACGGCGGATTTGGAAAAGAAACCCCTCTCACCCCCTCATCCCTTAGGGAATGCGACGGAAGGCGCTTTACTGTTATGGCTGGATAGTCAAGATATCGATTACATCCCCTATCGCAATCACTTTCAGTTTAAATCTCGTTCCCCCTTCTCGACTGAAAAAAAATACATGAGGACGTTGGGAACTTCATCCGTAACGGGTGGGGATGTGCTTTATCTTAAAGGTGCACCAGAGGTAATTTTAGAACACTGTTCCCAAATTCTTACCCCAGAAGGTCACTCTCCCCTCAGTAATAAAACTGAGATTCTGGCTCTGCTCAAAGCTTATCAACAACGGGGAATGCGAACGCTGGGATTGGCTTATCAGGAGATGTCTCCCGATGAGATCGAATTAGATATTGATGAGATTGATCATTCTCTAACTTGGCTAGGCTTTGTGGCAATTTCTGACCCCTTACGTGCAGAAGTACCAGAGGCGATTCGGGCTTGTCTCGATGCCGACATTCAGGTCAAACTTGTCACAGGAGATAGTCCAGAAACGGTTCAAGAAATTGCGCGTCAAATCGGTCTTTGGCAAGAAGAGGATTGCCAACCCAATGGATATCTGCATCTAACGGGTCAACAATTTAATCAATTGAGTGATGAAGAGGCCAAACGGGCTGTACAAGAGTTAAAAATTCTGTCTAGAGCTTGCCCTCTGGATAAATTTCGGTTAGTAAAACTGTTACAAGAAAATGGTCATATTGTTGGTGTTACGGGGGACGGTACCAATGATGCAGCGGCAATGAAACAAGCTCATGTGGGCTTAGCCATGGGCAGTGGCACCGCGATCGCCAAAGAAGCCAGTGATATTATCTTACTGAATGATTCCTTCGGGAGTATTGTCAATGCGATTGTTTGGGGTCGCTCTTTGTATGAGAATATTCAGCGTTTTATCTTGTTTCAATTAACCATTAATGTTGTTGCTTTGGGCATTGCTTTATTAGGTCCATTTCTGGGGGTAGCGCTTCCTCTCACTGTGACCCAAATGCTCTGGGTTAATTTAATTATGGATACATTTGCCGCATTAGCCTTAGCGACAGAACCCCCCCATTGGAGTGTAATGGAACGCTCTCCCCGTCACCCAGAATCCTTTATTGTTTCCAAATCTATGGCAAAAAATATTTTTACCACGGGTTTGAGCTTTTTGGTATTTCTGGTTAGCTTCTTAGTGTACATTCGTAAAGATGAGGGATTAACACCTTATGAGCTTTCCGTGTTCTTTGCTGTATTTGTGATGTTTCAGTTCTGGAATTTATTTAATGCCCGATGTTTAGGGTTAAAGCAATCTGCCTTTGTGAATTTAACTAAGAACAAAGGATTGATGCTGATTTCAGCAACTATTTTTTTAGGCCAAATCTTAATTATTCAATTTGGAGGTAGTGTTTTCAGAACAGTGCCTTTGTCTCTCAGTGATTGGGTGATTATTATTGCAGGAACATCGATAGTCCTATGGTTCGGAGAACTATGGCGCTTAATGATACGGTTAAAGTCAAAAGCTAACTTGGAGAAATCTGAGATTCAAGTTTATTGATAACGTTAATAGGGAACTGCGAACCTTAGAACAACAATTGGTTGCGGCTCGAGGTGAGGTACGCACGGTTGATATCATGTCCGGTTAAACACCCATCGTTAGGATTGACGCGGGGACATAGGGACGCGGAGAGTTTTTATGATGGGTAATTAGACGGACATGATATGAAGGGGGTTCTCAAGGTTCTACAGCCTCTGAAAGTCGAGAGCAGGCGCAAGAACCTAATAGATAATATTAATTGATGAAGGATGACAGCAGAAGAAAAAGTTGATTTTCTTCTTTCTAGCCAAGAACAATCTCAATGGGAGACTCCACCCATAATTCTTGCTTAGGCTCTCGAATCGGTTTCATCGCTCTCAACTCAACAATCATTTCTTTCACAATATTTCTAAAGGTTTTTACTTCAAACATAATTTGCTCTGCATTCTTACTTTGATGGGTATTGGCATCGACCAATAAAATTCTTTTTTCAATCAACCAATCCCCTCTATAACCATAATCAGCAAACCAATAATAAGGTTGTGCAAAATAGCTAAAAGAGTTTAAAAAATAGGGCTTGGTGTGCGTTGGGTCTTCAAAAGCATCATCGCTGGAACCGTAAGGCACTCTAAAGACAGCTTTAGCATTGGGTTTGGCAATCCTGTGGATTTCTTGCATGAAAGCTAAAGGATGATGCAAATGTTCAATCAGATGACTGGCGAAAAATTCTTCGATTTCATCGTTGTCGAACGGTAATTTGTTCTCTTGACAATTATCTAAATCGGCAATAATGTCAACCCCATTTAGAGGTACTTTATCTAAATTAATCCAACCCGGCAAAATAGTTTTGCCACAACCTAAATTAAGTTTTTTAGTGATTTGTTGCATTTGTACAGAGTCATTCGTCTGACCCAGCTATTCCCGAAGAAAATATTATTTTCCGTCTGAACTGCTCTTCAGGAGGGATGTCTCACAAAATTAATTTAACTGCAACGGCTAAACCTCAAACCCCAAAATTTGATAATGAAAACCCCCATTTCTATTGTTATCACCACGTATAACGGAGAGCGTTACCTCGGCGCTGCCATCGAGAGTGTCCTCTCACAAACCAGGGGCGATTTTGAGTTGTTGATTTGGGATGATGGCTCAACGGATGACTCGGTTGGTATTGCTCAGACTTATGCCAAGCGTGACAGCCGCGTTCGGGTAGTGGCGGCAGTCCATCAAGGACGAGTACGAGCACTTCAAGGTGCGATCGCACAAACTACCGGCACCTACATTGGCTGGATAGACCACGATGACCTTTTAGCACCAGCCGCGTTGCAGGAAACAACCGCCGTACTCGATACCAACCCTGAGGTGGGACTCGTTTACACCGATTACTTGGATATGGAGGAAAGTGGCAAGATTAAAGGCTACGGAACTCGCTGCCATATTCCCTACTCCAAAGAACGCCTGCTGCTGGACTTCATGACCTTCTTTTTCCGGTTGATGCGTCGCGAAGTCTTTGAGCAAGTGGGTGGACTGGATGAGTCCATGACCCATGTTGAGGATTACGATCTGTGCCTCAAGCTGTCAGAAGCGACCGAGGTATGGCACGTTAAGAAACCACTTTACTATTATCGTTGCCATGGGTTGAGCGTCTCCCAGAAATATCCACGACAGCAAGCTGAGAACGCCCATCATGCGATCGCAAACGCTTTAAAACGCCGGGGACTAGCTGAGCAATGGCAGGTACAACTCGAAGTCCTTCAGGATGTTCCCTTTCAGTCAAGAATTAGACTTACACCCAAACCAACGGCTGTCAGGAGTAGGGGCGATACCTGCGTCGCCCCTACAGAAGTCAGGAAAGGGCGATTGTCATCCCTGCGTTTTGTCGCTTGCCTGTCGCCGCTTGCCCTTTGCCTTGTTCCCGCTGTGATTCAAGCCCAAACCATTACCCCTGATGCCGACGGCACCAACACCAGCGTTACCTCCACGGGGAATCAATACGACATTAGCGGCGGTACGCTTTCCAGCGATGGCAAGAATCTCTTCCACAGCTTCAACCAATTTGGACTCAACCAAAACCAGATTGCTAACTTCCTCTCTAACGCCTCCATCCAAAATATCTTAGGTCGGGTGACTGGTGGCAACCCTTCCGTGATTAATGGACTCATCCAAGTCAGTGGGGGCAACTCTAATCTATTCATCATGAACCCAGCCGGCATCCTCTTTGGTGCAGGAGCCAGCCTGAATGTGCCTGCGGCCTTTACTGCCACTACTGCAACTGGAATTGGATTCACAACTGATGATAATACCAATTGGTTTAATGCGACTGGTGCCAATAACTATGCCGCCTTACAGGGAATGCCCAGTGTTTTTGATTTTTCTATATCACAACCGGGTAGTATTGTCAACACAGGCCAGTTAGCAGTTAGTCAAGGGCAGAATTTAACCCTCTTGGGTGGTACCGTGGTCAACACGGGCGAATTGCAAGCATCGGAGGGCAATATCCTCGTTGCTAGCGTTCCAGGTTCGAGCTTAGTCCGCCTCAGCCAACCAGGAAACGTGCTGAGTTTAGAGATTCAACCGCCTAGCGCGACGAATGGCACTATGCCAGTCTTATCGTTGCCCCAACTGTTAACGGGTGGAGGTGAGGAGACGAACACGAATCTCACCGTAAATAGTAATGGAAAAGTAGAACTGACCAATACGGGTGTCGAGATACCCACAGATACGGGTAGTACTGTTGTGGCTGGCGGGGTAAATACATCAGGTCAGACTGCTGGTAGCGTGCAGGTTCTGGGAGATAAAGTCGGTCTGTTTGGCGCGACGATTAACGCTTCTGGTACCTCAGGGGGTGGAACTGTACTCATTGGAGGTGATGAGCAGGGCAAAGGCACAGTCCCCAATGCCTCTCGCACGTATGTCAGTCCAGACTCGGTTATCTCGGCTAACAGTCTACTCAATGGCGATGGCGGTCGTGTAATTATCTGGGCTGATGAGGTGACTAGCTTTCATGGCAACATCAGCGCTCAAGGTGGGGCAAATTCAGGTGACGGTGGATTTGTCGAGGTATCGGGGAAGCAAAACCTGATTTTTCGAGGCAATGGCAATGTGGATGTCAGTGCGGCTAATGGCATTTTGGGAAAATTGCTGCTCGATCCAACGGATATTGTCATTGCACCCGGTGTGGCGGGGACTGGCGCTAATGATGGGGAACTAGCAGATGGCAGCATTTTGTTTACAGATAGCCCTGGTGCAACCTTTACCATTTCTCAGGGGACGTTGCAAAGTCAGATTGGTGCGGTTACTTTACAAGCAACGAACAATATCACCATTACCCCTGGTGTGTCCTTAACCTTTTTGGGTGGTGGTGGTGCGATCGCATTTACAGCAGATGCGGATAACAATAGTGTTGGTTCGTTTTTGATGAATGCGGGTGACACGATTACAGCACCGGGGAGAGCATTAACGATTTCGGGAGCCAGCATCACGGCAGGAACACTGAACACCTCATTAGGGTTTGGCACTGGCGGTAACATTACTCTCTCCAGTACGACGGGAGACATTACAACAACGGGTTTAATTGGCTCAGGTTACAACGGCGGCACTATCACACTTGCGGCGGCGAATAACATTACGGTAACCGGCCCGATTACGTCCACAGGAGGTGTGGGTGGGGGTTTCTTGGCAACGACAACAGGTGGCAGGGTTGATGTTAGTGCTGGCGGCAGTATTACCGTTACAGGGGCAATTAATACCTCAGCAACGCTAACAACAGATGGTGCGCCGACCGCGACGGGTGGTAATGTCAGCTTACGCACGAATACCATTCCTGGAAGCACAGGCAGGAATATTAGTTTTGCCAATATCAACACAACAGGCACGGTTACAGGGTTGGGTTACGGCACCACAGTTACAGGGCGAGGTGGTGATGTGCAAATCGTTGCTAACGGCCTAGTGCAGGGAACGGGGGCAGGCAATACCATTGATGCGCGGGGGGTTGCTACCTCTAATTTTGGGAATCCTGTGAGTCAGGGAGGCGCGATCGCAATTACCCATGATGGGGGACCGAACAATGTACCCTTTGTGGTCGGGAGTGCCAGTACTAATGGTACGGCAGGAGCTATAAATAACACGAATACGGCAACTCCGACACTGGGTTCGGGGACATTTCCCGTCTTGCCGAATGGGGGTTCTGCAACTCTCCCAGGTGGCATCGTTGGCATTACGATTAATTCCGTCAACAGCGCACCTACGCTCACAGTAAATCCACAGCTACCTGATATTCCACCCAACCAGTCCGTTACGTTTACACTCGCTGACTTAAATGCAGTTGTGGGTGATACGAATGCCGATGTCACCTCAGTATTTATTGATGCCATTACCACTGGAACGCTGACGAGAAACAATGTTTCTCTAAGTTCAGGGGACAGTGTAGCTCTAACTGATGTGTTGGTTTATACCCCGTCACCGGGTTTTACAGGTTCGATTCGTGATGCCTTGACGCTGAGCGCCAGTGATGTAGTTTCGGTTTCAGTACCCCGCTCAATCGGCATCAACGTTACTCCTACACCGACACCGACACCCACAATCACACCCACACCCTCTCCTTCTCCATTAGAACGACCCCCTCAAGAAACTCCCCCAACTCCTCTATCCGTGATAGGCGGCAGACCGGGTTGTATTAGTTCGGGCGCTTCGTTCTTAGATGGAGAGTTCACCCGTCAATATGAAGATTACCTGGGTTCTGATGCTGATAGCAAATCTCCACGCGACCCCTGTCAGGTTCTTGCCGATATCGAGCAGGATACAGGTGTAAAACCAGCGCTGATCTATGTCAATTTTGTCCCTCAAGCTTTAGACCACAGCAATCCCAATAGCGAGGAGTTGGAATTGCTGTTGATTACAGCCAAAGAACCGCCCCTTCGCAGACGGATATCAGGTACCAGGCGTGAGCAAGTGCTTAAAATCGCTCAAGAATTCCGCAGTAAAGTCACTGATTCTAGAAACCGCTTTGGGTACTTGGCTTCCTCCCAGCAACTTTACCAGTGGCTCATCGCACCTTTAGAGAGAGATTTACAAGCCAGAGGAGTGCAAAACCTCGTCTTCCTGATGGATACTGGGCTAAGAGCAATACCTCTAGCTGCGCTTAACGATGGGAAAGAGTTCATCATCGAGCGCTATAGTGTTGGCCTAATGCCCAGTATTAGCCTCACCAACACTCGCTATCAGGACATCAAGAACTCCCAAGTTCTAGCGATGGGGGCAGAAAAATTTACTGAACTGGATGCGTTACCCGCAGTACCCGTGGAACTGTCAACGATCGCGGGAACACTGTGGCGGGGCAAGTCCTTCCTTAACAACGCTTTCACCCTGCAAAATCTCAAGCTTCAACGAGAGCAACAACCATTTGGAATTATTCACCTCGCCACTCACGGTGAATTCCGTCCGGGAAAACCTAGCAACTCCTACATCCAGCTATCGGATACCCAGTTGCGCCTCGATCAACTGCGGCAACTCGGTTGGAATCAGCCCCCTGTGGAGCTCTTGGTACTCAGTGCCTGTCGTACTGCTTTGGGCGATGAGGAGTCGGAATTGGGTTTTGCTGGATTATCGGTACTGGCAGGAGTCAAGTCATCTTTGGCAAGTCTTTGGTATGTCAGCGACCAAGGGACACTAGGGTTAATGACGGCGTTTTATGAAGATTTGAAAACGGCTCCCATCAAATCTGAGGCACTCAGGCAAGCGCAACTGGCAATGCTCAAGGGTCAAGTGCGTTTGGAAGCAGGGAAGCTGATCACTCCGAATCTGGAGATTCCCTTGCCACCTACACTAGAAGAGCTCGGGAATCAAACACTGGAGCATCCTTATTACTGGTCTGCCTTCACAATGATTGGTAGTCCTTGGTAAAGTCAAATGTGATTGAATGGTTGCCGATGCTTCATTGATACGAACTATTTCCCCCGATCACAATGGACAACGACCTCGTTCTTTTTTTCGTCGGTGTAGGCGTACTCATCCTCTATCTCATCTTCTCCGCCATGACGGAGATGGGGACTAAGTTTCCTTGGAAGAAATAAGTGTCTTTCAGATCAGTAATCAGGTAACCGTTATTTCAATGGCATTACCACGTCTCTGGGTTTCCACGTCTTTTGGGCAATCTGCGCTCAGTAAGTTGTATGCGCGACAGCTCAATACAGATTCCAGATCACAGCACAAGTCGGGATTTACAATATCGATCGCCCGAAAGCTATTTTCTTCGACACGGAAACTTACGACTTCTAATCGTAATAGCCAAGGCAACCAAATCAATTCGTTTAAATAGTCAACAGGGTGGGCATTACCCACCCTGTTTTCTTGAGTAAATTCATGCTGAAGAATAAATCACTATACATGAATTTGCCGAATAGGTAACTCAATAATGAACTCACTCCCTTGACCCAATTCAGATTTAACTAACACCTGACCCTTATGTTTTTCCACGATAATTTTATAACTGATCGATAAACCCAACCCAGTTCCTTTGCCTATCGGTTTAGTTGTAAAAAACGGGTCGAATAGACGGCGGCGGACTTCTTCTGTCATCCCCGTTCCATTGTCGGCAATATGAATCAATATATGGAAAACATCACTATCATCACTTTGTGATGAAGGGTCTTCTTTAACTTCAGTGCAAATCCGAATGAAGGGCGAAGACTGAGAAGAGTCACGGAACTTATATAATCTCCTCTCTTCTAACGCATCAATAGCATTAGCTATCAAATTCATCAACACTTGGTTGAGGTGTCCTGGATAACATTCAACCCAAGGTAAGTCCCCATATTCCTTAATTAACTCTATCTCCGAATATTCATCTTTAGCTCTAATTTTATGTTTCAAAATTAATAAAGTACTCTCAATACCTTCATGGATATCGACCTTTTTTCTTTCTGATTCACTCAGCCGTGAAAAATTGCGTAGGGACTGAACAATATCCCGTATTCGCTCGGCTCCTATTTTCATTGAAGCCAACAGCTTCGGTAAATCATCAACCACAAAATCAAAATCTATTTCCTGCATTTTTGCTATAATTTCATCTGAGGGATTAGGGTACTCTTGTCGATAACAATTAAGCAGGTCAATTAGATCTTTGATATAACCCTCGGCATGAACAATATTGCCGTAAACAAAACTAATTGGATTATTAATTTCATGGGCAACTCCTGCAACTAACTGCCCCAAACTCGACATTTTTTCACTTTGAATCAGTTGCGACTGAGTTTGAGTTAACTCCAGTAACGTTCGTTCTAGCTCTTGGGCTTTTTCATGTTCTCTCGCTTCGGCCAGTTTGCGCTCAGTGATGTCATTGAGTGTACCCGCTATACCTGCAATTTCACGGTAACGCCCTACTATCAGATGAGAATGTACCTCAAGAATACGATAGCAACCGTTATCATGAGTTTGAAAGCGAAGCTCATAGCGCGTATCTTGGATCTTCCCCTGTATCAGTTGGCGAAAGTGTTCGTTGTGGTACGGTTGGTCTTCTGGATGGATAAATGTCCAACATAGTTTACCCAAGCTTTCTTCAACACTAAATCCAGTAATTTCTGTCCAAGCTGGGTTGAGAAAAATCCATCGACTAGCGGAGTCAGTTTGAAAAATTACTTCCTGGACATTATTAACGACTGACCGATAACCTTCCTCGCTTTGACTTAGCTGTAATTGAGACTCCTGCAATCCGGCTAACATCTGATTAATTTCAGTACCCAGACGAGATAGTTCATCTCTACCCTCCGTTAACAGGCGCTCTTTTAGGTCGCCTTTGGTGCGAATCTTCCTGACGGTAGCACTGAAGTGGGATAACGGGGACAACACCCATTTTTCTAAGAGCAACAAGGTAACACACCCAAAGGCCAAACCTACGACTAAAAGTGCTAACGCCAGATAATGCAAGCCTTGTTTACCTTGCTGGTAAATCTCTCTGCTTGTATCCACACGCAACAGTAATCTAGGCTGACCTTCAATATCCCTGAGCAGGGTATAGCCTGCTATTCGCTCAGAACTTAAAGGATGAACGAGAATGCTTGATTGAGCTAAAGTCTTAGCATGAGATAGTTGTTGAGTGAATTCATCTTTAATCCCTTTGAAATCTTTGGGCAATTGTGCCTGGTGAAAGGGATATATAGTGATGGGTAAACGAGTCAATTGGGAGAGACGGATTAATTCACTCTTATTGAGAAAACGACCCAAGATTAGGCTGCCACGAATTGGACCTGTACGGTCACTTTTCAGGATGGGATGGGAAGCAACGAGTAGAAAACCTTCCGGTATAAGCACAATTCCTGTGTGGTTGCTATTAAGGGTATTGTGCAGAAAGAAACGAGGACGAGTGGTAAGATATTGCTTTAAGCTGGCAGGAACTGAGAGGGTTACCTTTTGCTGTAAATCTAAGCCTTTGCCATATTTAATTTGGCCTCTTGTATTCAGAAATAGCATAAAATTGAGCCGGAGGTTAGCCAAACTCGCCTCAGCAAGATTTTCCTGAATGTAGCGTTCGTTAACATCTGCAACAAAAGCGTAAGTGTCATCCCAGCCAGCCCAATCTTTGGCTGTGCTATTGAGTTCCTGGAGATTGTTGGCTAATGCTTCGGTGACTCGTTCTACATTTTGGCGAGTCTGCTGAAACTCAATTTTGGCAACACGATTCAGCCAAATGGTGGACAAGCTAAGGTATAGTGTCACCAACAGACACAAAAGCGTTACGCCAATAATCAGAACTGTTTTCTGGCGCAGGGTCATATGCTCGCTCTTTTGTGGTATATACGCCCCCTCAATCTGTCACCAAGCTAGCTCTACAATTAAGACATCCACCACTGTAGCTTTTTTAAATCAATCCCTAATAAATCCTCTAGGGATTAGCATTACGTGCCTTTTGTAATAACTGCTCAGCATTCGCTGCCCACTGGGAATTTCCTTGCGCCGTATACAGCGCTTGAGCATATTGCAAAACTTGTTGGGCATCGCTAAAGCGGTTCTGCCGCAAAAATACTAACCCCGCACCATAGTAAGCATTGGGATAATTCGAGTTACTCTCAGCCGCTTTCCGAAAAGCCGCGAGCGCCGCATCCAACTTATTTTGACTGAATAAAATTGACCCTAAATTATAATGAACTTCTGCATACTTAGGGTTAATTTTTAAGGCTTGATTGAATAAATTTTTGGCTTCTTCAATTTTGCCTTGCTGTAAATAAATTAGCCCGATATGATAAGCGGGTTCTGGAGCATTTGGACTCACTTGTAACGCACTCTTGAATTGAGCGATCGCCTGCTCTTGATCTCCCGCTTGGGAAAGCAACAAACCATAGTTGTAATGAGCGACACCGAGGTTGGGTTCCAGTTCAAGTGCCCGCCTCAAATAATCTCGTGCTTGCGATAAATTATTCCCTTCTAACAACGCTGCCCCTAAATTAGCAAAGGCTAAAGCAAAATTGGGGTCTACCTGGGTTGCCTGATAAAAGGCATCCGCCGAGGCTTGTAATTGCCCCGCTTGGCGCAAGGCTAACCCTAAGTTGTAGTGGGCGGGTGCGAGTTGGGGGTTCAGTTGAGAGGCTTGGCGAAATGCGGCGATCGCTTCTGGCAATTTTCCCTGCTGAATCAATCCAATTCCCTTGTTGAGTTCCTCAACAGCGGCAGGTTGTGTCGGCGTCAATACGGGCAGTGACTGTGCTGAGGCGGTTGGTGGCTGTATCAGCGCGCTTAAGCTTCCACCCAAGAATAGGAAGCTAACCGTCACCATGAAGGCGTGAGGGGATAATGTCAAGCGATTGGGGGGAAATTTTGGCTTGATTTTGAAACAAAATCGTTTCCAACTGTTGCTTAAATCCATACAAACCATAATTTATTCACGTAAGTTAACTTAACTTCATTTTTACTGAAGTTTGTCTTACAAGACATTGCAAGTTTAATTTAATGGTGATTAGAAGCGCTAATCTCACAGGCAGATACGTTTAATGACATCTCCATATTGGCATCGGTGGCTCAACCAGAGAGAAGCTCACCGAGGTGACAAGACCTATGTCAACCGATTGTAGATTTTGGATCAAAGGATTTTGGAGTCTCCGCGAGACGGGCGGGCGACACATAGACGAGAATGTCACTGTCCAAAATCAATCCGTCAAAATCCCCAATCGGCAGATTATCTGCATCACTCCTTATTATTCTGGGGGGAAATCATGAACCAAAAAGTGAGTTCTGCCACCCGTAATGTGGCAATTGTTGGTCCCTATTTAAGCGGTAAAACAACACTTTTAGAAAGTTTGTTGTTCGTCACGGGTGCAATTTCGCGCAAAGGCAACATTAAAGACGGTAATACAGTGGGGGATGGTGCGGCGGAGGCACGCGATCGCCACATGACCGTAGAAGTCAGTGCCGCGAGTACCCAATATCAAGACATCCGCTTCACCTTTGTCGATTGTCCGGGTTCCATTGAATTTGCACAAGAAACTTATAACGCCCTCATTGGTGTCGATGCGGCGGTTGTTGTTTGTGAACCGGTTACCGATCGCGTCCTGACGCTGGCTCCGTTATTCAAATTCCTCGACGATTGGGAAATCCCGCACCTCGTCTTTATCAACAAAATGGATCGGCTCACCTGTGATGGTGATGGTTGGGGGGAATCTTATCGAGCGATCTTAGACGCCCTCAAATCGGTTTCGACACGCCCTCTAATTCCCCATCAATATCCCATTGGTCAAGGTGAACAGCTCCTTGGGTTTATTGATTTAGTTACAGAACAAGCTTTTCATTACCATCCCGGTGCACCCGCTGATCCAGTCCCCCTGCCAGAGTCCTTAAAAGAACAAGAACATGCCGCACGGGCAGAAATGCTGGAAGCCCTGGCTGATTTTGATGACCACTTACTAGAAGAACTATTAGAGGAAATTGAGCCACCCCAAGAAGAAATTGTCCAAGATTTGAGGATGGAATTGGGGGCAGATTTAATTGTGCCTGTATTCATCGGTGTCGCTGAACAAGATTACGGCGTCAGGCATCTGATTGATGCCCTAGTACGGGAAGCCCCAACCCCTGAAACGACGGCTGAGCGACGAGGGCTGGATATCAACTCCGAGACGGTGGTGGCACAAGTCCTCAAAACCTACTACACACCTCAAGGTGGTAAACTCTCTCTGGTGCGCGTCTGGCAGGGTCAACTGACCGATGGAATTGTCCTGAATGGAGTCCGTGCTGGAGGTTTGTATCGCCTACTCGGTCAGCAACAGCAGTCGGTTTCCGAAGCACCAGCCGGTGAGATTGTGGCGATTGGACGCTTAGAAGGAATTCAGACCGGCCAAACTCTCACGAGCAATTCTGGGCAAACGGCGGTTGAATGCACAAACGCTGAATCACTCCGACCGGTCTATGCACTGGCGATCGCCGCAGAAAACCGCAAAGATGAAGTTAAGCTGAGTAATGCCTTAACCAAGCTGCTGGAAGAAGACCCCTCTCTGGCTTGGGAGCAACATGGGGATACCAACGAAATTATCCTTTGGGGACAGGGGGAAATTCACCTTCAGGTCGCCTTAGACCGACTGCGGCGCAAGTACAACCTACCGATGGTAACGCACCTGCCGCGAGTTCCCTACAAAGAAACCATCCGCAAACCCACCAACTCCCACGGACGCTACAAGCATCAAAGTGGAGGGCACGGTCAATTTGGCGATGTTTACCTGGATATCAAACCTGTAGGACGTGGCGAAGGCTTTAGCTTCTCGGAAACCATTGTGGGGGGTGTGGTTCCCAAGCAGTACATCCCTGGTGTGGAAATCGGAGTGCGGGAGTATTTGACCCATGGGCCACTCGGTTTCCCCGTGGTTGATGTGGCGGTTACCCTAACCAATGGTTCTTATCACAACGTCGATAGCTCCGAACAAGCCTTTAAGCAGGCAGCGCGGTTAGCCATGACGGAGGGAATGCCCAAGTGTGAACCGGTACTCTTAGAACCCATCATGACTGTTCAGGTTTGTGCGCCCAAGGAGTTCACCTCGAAGGTGCTGCAACTGATTACTGGGCGTCGCGGACAAATTCTCGGTTATGAAGGGCGTTCCGATTGGCCGGGTTGGGATTGTGTTTCGGGCTATCTGCCTCAGGCGGAAATGCACGACTTTATCATTGAGTTGCGATCGCTGACTTTGGGGGTTGGCTTCTTTAACTGGCAGTATGACCATCTCCAGGAAGTGCCTGGTAAACTCGCTGAAAACTTGCTGGCAACGAGTAGCAATGGGAATGGGAATGGCAAATAGCGATCCATAAGCCGGCTGAAGCTTAAAGGATGCAGGAAAAAGATCACTCTTCATCCCTGGAGGGCATCGATGTGCCGATGCCCTATGAGATTACTCAAATGTCGCACCTCGCGGTGAACGAAAGGATACCGTTGGTCAATTAATGAGGAGTTTGACGCCTCATCGAGAAGACGCAGATTTTAGGGCTTTGTAGGGGCATCCCTTGTGGGTGCCCTGCCTGGATATCGGGTACCCACAAGGGGTACCCCTACAGAATTGCCCTATTTGGGGCGTCACCCCACATCAATTCGCCAACAATATCCTTGAGTTCAGGGCGGGACTGTGGGTAACAGTTAAGGCTAGTGCAAGAGCTGAGATTATCGATGTCCGCGTTGACGATATCACAACTGTTTCTAATCCAAGTGATTTTAGGCGTTGGCTTCTTCCACTGGCAGCAAACTAACGTGCATTTAAATTGCATCTTCTCAAAACAGGATAAAAGCGATCGAGTTTTTTCCCGGCTGTTTCTGAACTATCCCGTTTGAGCGCAACTTCCTATAACTTTACGACCCTGTTGTCACTTTGTGTTCTGTGACTAAAGTCAGACTTACCCATTCCCCTTTGTCACTGTAACTGCGAACCAATCGCTGACGCCGATTAGGTTGCAACAACCAACCCACCTCTAGCACAAAACGGTGACCGGGTTTGATGTGCAATGGACAGTTGGCAGAACCTCCATCCGGTAACAGCAAGACTTGAGTGGGTAAGGGACTTTGGTCGAAATGCAGTATGGAGCCATTAAATCTAGCCGTAGAACGGATAGTACGAGCTGACGCCCCAGAGCCAAAGGTGAGTTGTTGTACAATGCGATCGCTTCCCGCTGCCCCTGTGGCGTCATTGCCTTGGGCGCAATCCTTCTCTTCGTGATAGATTTCGAGCCGAGTGGGATAAGTTTCAGGCGATCGCCAATCCGGATAAATCGTCACCGCCTCTCCCTGCCATTCTCCTAGCAACTGTTTCAACGTGAGCGGTGGGCGTTCTGGAGTATCTGTATTCGCCAATTTTTCCCGAATCAAAGTTAGTTGCGCTAGCTGACTATCTTTATTGAATAATTGCACCAGACGCAAACGGCGATTTCCCTCAATTAAACCCAATTCTGCCCCAAATTCGGAAAACGGCCCCCACTGAATCGAGCCTTGGGAGAAAGCACCATTTTCAAAAAACAGGATACTGCGATTGAGAGAACTATACTCCAAAACTTTTTCATTGACCGCCTGATCGGGTGGAAGATAACGGATAATCTGACGAATCGTTTGATCATTATTTAATCCTGCCAAGCTCACCACAGTGGGTATATCGTTTAACAGCTCCCCCTGAGGCGAGAAGCGGGTAAATGAGCCTTGCCATTCACCTAAATTTTTCAAAAGACATTCCCATTGTGTCAGCATTTCTGTGGGGCTACTCATCGTTTCGATCAATTGTATAAGTTTTCCTCAAAAATGGATGAGTCTGGTCAACTCGATTGGGGGTGATTCTTTTTATTTTATAAGCCAGATAAATTGGACATATTTCTCAAAAGCTAAGATTGGCATCCCATGAGTACTCAATCAACAAATATTAGCCCTCAGGAGGGATCTGGATTGATTTCAACATTGGTAACAGCGATCCTTACCCGGAATCAAGCCACTCTCAACCCCCTCCTCAAGCAAGTTATTTATGTGATTCCTGCACAACAACCCGAATCCTTGAGAGGCGAAATAGTTCGCCAACTACTTGTTCAGATTGCTCAAGAGTTGGAGAAATCCCTTGGTTATTCAAACCATCCAACAATCGCGTGGTTTTTGGTTTATGTCGGTTTGGGTTCATCCCCACCTGAAGCAATCCAAGCGGTGCAAATGATTTTAGACCAAGGCTTTAAACCGTTTGAAGATTTTTTTGTAGATACCCAAGGTATTCATTTCTACGATAACGGAGCAACACCCGAAAACATTGAACGCATTCCCGAACGCTTATCTGAGTTTACTCAAATGACGGTTAGGGTGGATCTTTTAGAAGTGAATTCTCTTATGAAAAGATTTAATTTGCCTGAACATGAAGCCAGAAATACATTAATAAATCTTAAAATATTAGAGCAGAAGATGAAGGTGCCAGTGGCCCAATTGTTATCAGTTTTAGAGGATAATGATGCGCTCCTTCAACAAGTCATTCAATCCGATTTAACCGGAAGTGAGAGCCATCAGGGCTTGGGCTTCCTATAGTCCAAATTACTGAATTGACCGGACTAATTTTTGGCAATCCTCCAAAGGATATATTTTTTTGAAAAAAGTTAAAAAAATCTTTGTGACCCAGATCTCTTGGCTAAATGGTATCTCGTCACTAAAAGAGTCTATCTGCCATCACAACCCGCCTGTAGGGTGAATCAATGCTTTTCAACAATGGGAGTGAGATAATAAAAGAGTGAGGTAAAGAACGGAAGACAATTTATTCTTCAAAAGGAAAAGATGATGAAGATCCAGCTCTTAGCAACCCTAAGCGTACTCGCTCCGCTATGGTTCACGAACCCAGTCAAAGCTGAAAATCCGCTTCATGTCAAACAGCTATTGTCAACAGGGGAATGTGTTCAGTGCGATTTGTCAGGCGCTAACCTTCAGGGCGCACATTTGATTGGTGCAGACTTAAGAGAAGCCAATCTTACGCGAGCTAATCTCACGGAAGCCAACCTCGAAGGTGCGGATCTCACTCTTGCCAACCTGACAGGTGCTAACTTAACCTCCGCGTTAGTCACCAATGCCAATTTTAAAAAAGCCAATCTCAATCAGGTGAATTTTACTAGCGCCAAGATTTACGATGCGAATGTATATGGGGCATCGATGGATGGACTGAACATTAGCGATGCCGAAATATTTAACACAGGAATCGGCATTGGCGGAGAAGATGTATCTATCCCCGATTGGGAATAGGTTCTGTGTTGAACACACTAGTTTTCTAAGCAGGGAACGGGTGCATCCTCCAGGGTGGCAGAAATACTGTTGTTGTGGGGTTGGCTGGTTGAGTGTACGAATCCGGAAACCAACGAAAGGTCTGCCCGACAAACCTGTCTACGAGAATAATGGATGGTCACAAGGGGTCAACTACCTGTTTACACCGAAAATGACGGCTGTTGTCCATGGCACAGCGGAAGACTGAGGAGTCGGTAAATGTCGAAGTTGAGACATTTCCATCCCCTCAAGAAAGGCTATAATCCCGCAAGGCACTGTTGACGCCGGATAAGCCATTGATTGTCTTTGCTCGGTGTGTTAAAACCTTGTCTGCGCCCCTACTCTTTCATTCCGTCTAAATTTTTTCATAGGAGTCGATGATATGGAAGAAACAATTAGAATTGGCTCAGTTGATGAAAGTCATTGGAGCCACACGCTCAAGGGTTTTCAATCTGAGCAAATTAAGCAACTGTTGGCTGTTTACGGCGCTGATGGTCTGGTCGTTGGTAATATCTGTGAATCGGTAGAGGGCAAATACTATATCAACGGTCAACCCGAAATCATCTACGGTTCTCTCCAAGCGGCGGCAGGAGCACTTCTCAAAGGTGACGGGGAAGTGTCTTAGAGTCAATGGGTGACTTGGTTGGTGGAGAGAGGAAATGATTTGCAACTGGACGCCATCCTGTTGAGGACAACAACTGACATGTTAAGCCAAAATTAGCTTAAGGCTTGGGATGAGGCTCCCAGCTTAAAGCCCAGTGCTTTTTTCTTCATGGTCTGAAAGATGTTGTAAAATCCATTCGCACGAGAAGGGGTCAAACTTACATTCAGACCCGTATCTTGGATGAAGTCTGGAGAGATTTGGAGAATCTCATCCGGCGTCAGTCCATTCAATCCTTCAATCAACAGAGCGACCAATCCTTTCACTAACTGGGCATCTGAGTCTCCTTGATACCAAACTTTGTCATCTTCCAGGTTGGCAGTAATAAAAACCTGAGAGACACAGCCAGGAACTTTATTTTCTGGTGTTTTACAGTCTTCTGGCATTTCTTGAAGCCGTTTGGCATACCAGAGCAGTTGCTCATAACGTTGCTTGGGATTAGTACGTCGCTGAAAGCGTTCCACAATTCGGGCAAGGGAATCTGGTAATGGAGTAGAGGTGGATGACATACCCAATAGTTAACCCAATAGTTAAGAAGTAGTAATTTCTTCGATCCTAACAAGGCTGAGGTGATTAACGGATGGAATCATGACCCTTCTGTTCTGAGGGACTGCCTCTTTTTTCCGCTTTGGCATTGAATGCAGATCAAAAGAAAGAAACCAATTGTAACAGGACAGAACCGACTGATACGAAAAAATCACCGATCGAAGGGCCTCGGCTGCGAGCTTTTGGGGGATTTTGGACAATTTCTATACCCTTGACGACATTCTGTGCGGTTTGATAGCCCAAGGAGTTCTGTTGCACAGAAAAAAGAGTTGCTGCCACCTGGGCATCTTGACTGGCTCCTCTGTAGTCTCCTAAATTGAGGCGAGACACACTCCGAGCCAAGAAAGCGGCGGCAAAGTCAGTTTTGATACTCAGAGCTTGATTATAATTGGCGATCGCTGCTTTGTAGTTCCCTCGTTGTGACTCCACAACACCCCAAGCATAGAAGTCTTCCGGTGTTCCTGCGTACTGAGGAATACCCATAGTGCCTTGAATATAAGAGGTTCTCAGAGTCGTCCCAAATAATTTGGCATCGCTGAGAATTGCATCTCTGAGATCGGTACTATTGAGAGTAGCACCACTGAGGTTGGCACCACTGAGATTAGCTCCATTGAGGGAAGTCCCCGTCAGGTTCGCCCCGCTTAAGTCCGCCCCGATTAAGTTAGCACGACTGAGGTTGGCACGGCTCAAATCAGCCCCACTCAAGTTCGCTCCTGCCAAGTCAGCTAATACTAATCCTGCACTACTCAGCTCACATTGCGGACACTGTTTTGTTGACAATAGCTGTTGAGTATGCTGTAGGTTTTCTGCTTTGGCTGGAAGCGGGGCTAGCGTATCCCATAGCACACTTAGACTTGTTGTCGTTAACAGGGCGGCAGTCGTGAGGATTTTGAGTTTCATGGCAAGAATACTCCATCATGGCGACAAAGGCGCTCTAAGGCGATTTCGAGAGCGTTAGGTGAAGGCTTAAGCATACCTATTATTTTGCGCGAATCTGGGCAATGGGTTAAGGGTTATTTTGGCATTCACTCAAGAGGTTCTCTGGCACCGCCGATTGCACAAGACCCCTCAACGCTAACAGACTCAGTGATTGGTCTGTGCAAACCGCCAGAGGAAGCACAACATCATCGTATGTCCTTGGTCTTTGTAAAGAAAATGCTGCCTCGTTGGGAGTATTCAATGACATTAATCTTAATTTTTAAAAACATTCTTTAAATTGTTGAAATATTAGTTCCATTGATTTTGCGTTTTGTATTATTTTTAACAAATACAGGCAACGCAGCCATCAACTTTACCCTTTCGGTACAGATTGTACACTGAGTAGTCCAGGGTCAAAAGGCTTGAGCGCTTTTTAAATCGGCTCCCTAGGAGTTGCCAGGGTTCATTTAGCTCATGAGTACTTTTACTCCCTAGACTACGATTCGCTGTCCCTAAGGGGAGCTGCTTCCTAGACGAAGCGGGAATAATCAGCAAGAGCGTCAGCCTGATGTTAGCAGCTCTGACCAAGCTAGCTTCACGGCAGCGATAGACTTAAAAAAGCAGTAGAAATCGCGTTCAAACCAATCTAATTCAGAAACAATAACCCAAGATGGCTATATTTTTTTGGGTTATTAGTTTGGTATTATTTATGTTTTTATTCTTTTAAATTTGTTTGATTATTAAGCAAAATAGGTGAAATTCCAGACTCTTTGGAGAATATCTCATTCTTTAAATCTTTACAAAAAAGGTATAAGTTGAGAGCTATGATTTTAAAGGATAAACTCAATACATAATTGAATAATTGGCATGAGTCACTTGAGGAAAAAAGCTGACCTTAGACAGTCTCAGCCGGTTAATACTGATACTAAAAAACGGCACATTGAAGAAGATGAAGATCTATATCAAAAAAATCCTCAATTAGAGGATTTTCAGACACTATATGAGAATCTTCCCTGCATCGGCTTTTCTTTCAACTCGATGGGTAGGATTATTGCCGCTACCCAATTTGGTGCGGCTTATTTGGGGTATAGAGTTACAGAGTTAACCCAAAAATCAATTGTGTCCATTTTTGTGCCAGAAGACCAAACTATATTTCAATCCAAATTCGCGGCCTTACAGCAACAGGGTAATCTGATTTGCAAATGGACACTCCGGCTAGTGCATAAAAACGGTAGCCTGTTATCGACAAAAGCAAGTGCTTGCCTTGTTCCAGCCATCCAATCTCATCCAATTATAAACCTGGTTTGTGAAGAGATTACCTCAGACCAATTCAACGAGGAAAAAGCGCAAAACTCCAAAGATAATTTTCAGGATACCTTTGAAGAAATTCCCTATGGACAACAACTAATCGACCCAACCCATTATCCCGTTACAGAAAAAAATATTGAACCTTATCCAGATGGAATTTGGGCCAAAGAATACAAATTTATCTGCTCGAATGAGATTAATAAACGTCACCAAACCGAAGCAGCCCTACTCCATAAATCCCAGGCATTAGCCAACTTCAGCGCTAACCTTAAACAACTACATCGACTCAATACAGCCAAATACGAAAGTTCAGAGCAATTATTTTTAGAATATCTACAAACAGGGTGTCAAATATTTAATCTTTCTACTGGAATTGTTAGTCAAATTAACGGTCAATCTTACCTCATTCGCTCCATACAATCGGATTGTGATGTTTTAACCCCTGGATTAGAACTTGAATTAAAGCATACTTCTTGTGCGGCAGTCGTCGAAAAACAAAGAACAATAGCCTACATTCAAAGTAGTCAGAGTGAGCCTATAGGCAACCCGTCACTTGCTCAGAATTGGAGACAGCAATCTTATATTGGTACTCCCATATTTGTAAATCATCAAATCTACGGTACACTCAATTTCTTTTCATCTCAAGCAAGAAGCACAGACTTCGAGGCTTATGAACAGGAAGTCATTGAGATGATGGCTCAAAGTATTGGCAGTTTCATCGCTGCTGATCAAGGAAAAATCGAACATCAACAAATGCTGGAAGCCCTACAGGAGAGCGAGGCACGGTTCAGAGCTGCGGTGGAGGGAAGTTTAGATTCCTTCTTTGTATTTCAGAGTGTACGAGATGAAACCGGATGTATAGAAGACTTTGCTTTTGTCGATATCAACTCGAACGGCGAAAAGCTGATTTCGATGTCTAAAGCAGAAGTTTTAGGTAAGAAATTGTGCGAATTACTCCCCATTAATCGTACTGCCGGTTTTTTTGAGAAATACATTCGGGTGGTGGAAACAAGGGAAGTTTTGGAAGAAGATTTTCCCATTTCAGCACCGGGAATTACAGCTTCATGGTTACACCATCAGGTGATTCCCCTCGCCGATGGAATCGCGATTACGACAAGAGATATTACGGAACGTAAGCAAGCCGAAGAAGCGCTACAGCAACAATTTTTGAAGGAGCAGCTAATTAGAACTATTGCAGGACGCATTCACCAGTCATTGAATCTGGAGGAAATTCTCCATACCACAGTTGCCGAAGTCCGGCAATTTCTGGACTGCGAGCGCGTGCTAATTTTCCGCCTCCAGGAGGATGGCAGTGGGGTGGTGGTTGTGGAATCGGTTGGCGGTGAATGGATACCGATGTCAGGAACGGTAATTAACGATCGCTACCTGGCACAAAGCTATATCCAGCTTTATCAACAGGGGCGAATTCAAGCGGTAGAGGATATTGAAACAGCCGCATTGGCTCCCTGTCATCACGATCTATTAGCTCAGTTTCAAGTAAAAGCGAACCTCGTCGTCCCCATTGTCCATGAAGAGCAATTGTGGGGGTTGCTAGTGGCTCAACAGTGTAGCGCACCCCGGAAATGGCAGGCATTGGAAATTGATTTACTCAAGAGCCTCTCCACCCAAGCTGCAATCGCCATCCAGCAATCGGAGCTTTATCAACAGGCTCAAGCCGAAATCGTTCAACGTCAGCAGACTGAAGAAGCCCTACGGCAGCAGTTTCAGCGAGAGCGTTTAATTGGGGCGATCGCAGGACGTATTCGTCGATCTCTAAAGTTGGAAAAGATACTCAATGCCACCGTGGCTGAAGTGCGACAAGTGCTTCAGACTGATCGGGTGATCATTTTCCGTTTTCAGCCCAATTGGAGTGTGAATGTTGTTGTCGAATCGGTGGCGTCCAGTGGCTTTTCTATCCTGGGTAAAAACATCTATGACCCTTGTTTTGAACAAGAGTATGTCTTACCTTATAAACAGGGTCGGGTCATGGCGATCGAAGATATTTACACCGCCAATCTAGACCCCTGTCATCTAGATTTACTCGCCAATCTTCAAGTCAGAGCCAACTTGATCGTACCCATTGTGAGTAACGATCAATTGTGGGGACTCTTGGTTGCCCATCACTGTTGTGAACCCCGACAATGGCAATCCTGGGAAATAGACTTGCTTTCAGCATTGGCAGCTCAAGCCGCAATCGCAATTCAGCATAGCCAATTGTATGAACAGGCAAAATCTCATTTCTTACAAGAACAGTTACTCAATCAGCTCACTCAAGCCATCCGCAGTTCGTTAGACTTAAAAACAATTTTTGCCACAGCCGTTCGTGAAATTGGCTCCCTTCTAGACGTAGACTACGCTCACATCGTGCAATACTTGCCAGAACAAAAGCTGTGGTTAAATGTCTCCGAATATCGCAAATCTATTGACTTACCAGTCGCACTCGGAATCAAAATTCCCGATGAAAATAATCCGGTTGCCCATCAACTCAAACAATTAGAAATCGTCAGAATTCATGATGCTGATATCTGTGAAGACTCGATTAATCAAAACTATGCCAAAACCTTTCCAGGCGCTTGGTTACTGGTACCCTTGCATTTTGGCGACTTCGTTTGGGGAAGTCTGGGTTTGGTGAAGAATGCGTGTCCCTACCATTGGCAAGAGTGGGAGGTGGAATTAATCTGTGCCGTGGCAGCTCAAATTGCGATCGCAATTCAACAAGCCGAACTCTATCAGCAAAGTCGCAGCGCCACAGCCCAAGCCCAGTCACAAGCACAACAACTGGAGCAAGCTTTAATTGAACTACAAAATACCCAAGGACATCTCGTGCAGAGCGAAAAAATGTCCAGTCTCGGACAATTAGTCGCTGGCGTCGCCCACGAAATTAATAACCCCGTCAGCTTTATTTATGGCAATCTGGTTCATGCCGGTGGCTACACCCAAGATATTTTGGGTTTAGTCGAGCTTTATCAGCAGCATTATCCCCATCCTGTGCCAGAAATTCAGTCGGAAATTGACGCGATCGATTTGGATTTTCTGATCGAAGATTTGCCGAAACTTCTCAGTTCGATGAAGCTAGGAGCCGAGCGAATTTGTGAGATTGTTGCAGCGCTACGCAACTTCTCTCGCATTGCCGAAGCGGAAGTCAAAGCCATCAATCTACACGAGGGGTTGGATAGTACCCTCATGATTTTACAAAACCGCTTGAAGGCTTCGGGGAAGCATCCTGAAATTCAGGTAATTCGAGAGTATGGCAACTTGCCACTTGTCGAGTGTTATGCCGGACAACTCAACCAAGTGTTTATGAATTTGCTAGTCAATGCGATCGATGCCATTGATGAACAAAATCAGAAGCGAGCATTGGCAGAAATTAAAACTCATCCTAGCTTTATTCGAGTCTGTACTGAACTGGTTAATGATCATGAAGTTGCAATCCGTATTGCTGACAATGGCCCAGGCATGACGGAGGATGTTAAGCAGCGATTATTTAGCCCATTTTTTACCACCAAACCCTTGGGAACGGGTACCGGTTTGGGGTTATCGATTAGTTACCAAATTGTAGTAGAAAAACACGGAGGTCAGCTCCGTTGCTATAGTCAATTGGGACAAGGGACGGAATTTGTGATTCAGATACCCTTGTTGCAGGGAGGGGCATCCGCTCATAGTTGACTTGGTTTAATGTCATTTATCCTGAGAAATCTTAACTACAGCTAGTTTTCTCTGCTTGAGAGTTGTGAACAAGATACAGACTCCGAGTATTGACACAAGGACTATCGATGAACCAATAGTGCCAAAACCGAGACCACCTCTTTCGTGTGCTTTAGTTAGAACATCCCCCAGTGTTGCACCAAAGGGGCGAGTGAGAACAAAGGCAATCCAAAACAACATGACTGTAGAAATTTGGGTGTAATAATGCGCTGCTAATACCAAAGCCAGCAAACTAGCAATTAGGAACGCTCCTCCTGCAAATCCAAGCCCAGAACTATCGGCTAGGAAATCACCCAAAGCAGTACCCAACGTGTTTGATACTAGAATAGCCGTCCAATAAAGCAACTCAACTTTATGGGTTCTGACGTTAGTCACAGATAAAGACCCTATATTCAATCGCCAGAATGCCAAAATCGCCAAGAGAATGGTGACTAAAATAAGCGAGCCTGTAGCGTAGCCAAGCCCTAATGTGCGATCCATATAATCTGAGATCGTTGTACCAGCCGTGCTGGTTGAAAGGATAACAGTCCAATAAAGCAATGGATTATAGCTTTTCCATATCAATTGAGTTACAAGAGTCGCTAAAAATATGCTAATCAATATAATGGAACTAACCGCATAGCCTACATTGAGCGTCATTGATAAAAGGTCTCCTGCCGTTTCTCCTAGAGTCGTTGCACATATTTTCATGACCCAGAAAAACGCAGTTATTTGTGGAAGTTTACTCATTATTACTCCGATGCCCTATCGGGCAGCTTACTGTATCTAGACTCGTACTTTCACGTAGCGATAAAAAGCCAAGGCATTGCCAAGAATTGACCGAAACTAAAAACCTTATACTGAAAATAAATCGATTCACATCAGATTAGATAAGTAGCCCTCATGAACTGCATACACCAGAACGCATGAAAATTCATTTCTCCGCGTCTATTTTCAAGTCAGGTGGGCACAAATAAACGAAGGTATATCAACAAATGTTAAGAGACTCAAATCCTCTACCCTTCTGCCTTCTACCCTCTGCCTTACCTCAACGACAAATATTAATGCCTACCTACTTATGAATTATCTATATCAGTACAATTTTATCAATTTTGATTCTTGATTGACCCCTTATAGTAACTAGAATAGCCACTAATGAAAGAAAATTGATTGAATTGTTTATGAAGAGTTTATGAGGAAAATTCCTAAAATCTAGACTTTTGATTTGACTCTAGATAGAAAAAATAGCTAGGAAAAGTTGACACTATTTTCTTTTTTTGCGATAAAAAATAACGCGCTATCCAATTTACTGTTCACCAAAAAAGCGAGTGGCAAAATTTTGCGATCGCGTCGGCGACAGTGCCCTAGCTTTGAGAATTGCCGCCGCCAAAAAAGCGTAGGATAAAACTCCCACCACAGCTAAAAGTACGGGACTAACAAATCCAGTTGTATTCCATAAAGCATGGAGGAATGAAGCACAAAGATAACCAAAGCCTAGAATTTGCCACGCCTGACTGGGCTTGAGGACACTTAACCCAATAAAATATCCCAAGTAACCACTGTAAGACAGGTGTCCGACAATTGAGCCGAGAATTCGGGCGATGAGCAAGTGCAAGCCTGAAATTTGACCGGCGGCTTCACCGGCTTGCAATGTCACATTATCAATAATGCCGGGAACATACTGCCCTAAGGTTTCGATCAGGGTAAATCCCACAGCCGAAGCCGCGCCTAACAGAATTCCATCCAAGGGTTCCCAAATGCCAATGCGCTCTCGCAATGGAGAATAAACGAATCGTCCCATAACATATATACCCAAAACGGGCAAAGCTTTGAGTAACTCTTCCATCAATCCTGCGCCAAAGAACATCCGGATGAGTAACGACATTAAGCTTACCTCTTCCCCTTCATTGGGTAAGTTTCCCGGCAAAATATCCCGAAAAATAGTGATAAATAGCGGCAAGAGTGGCCCAACTAAGATCAGACAAGTCAAAGCGGCACACAACAGTAATACCCACCAGGGTTTAGACTTGCCGCAAAGTCGGTAGATAAAAAAATAAGCGGCCCCGGCTAAATAGGTAGCCAGCAGCACGTTAAACACATCTTGCTGACCCACGGCAGCAAACATCAATACCACAAAAAGTACCGTGACAATGCCCGGTACCAAGAACGCTTTCTGTTTTAAATCCCGTCCGGTTGAAGCGAGGGGAAACAGTTGGGTAAATGTGACAGAATCGGGCTTGGGTTTGCCTGCACTCCCCACTGGAGTCACAGGCGGACTAGCGGCGACACTGAAGTGAGTCGGTTGAGGGGGTGAATAAAGGGGTGTGGGGCTAGGGCTAGAGTTAAACTGGTACTCAAAAATGAAGAGAGGGCCATTTTGACCCAACTCAATCTGATCGCCAGTCTTCAATGACTGACAACCTCGCAAATAATTTCCATTCACGAAGGTGCCATTAGCACTATTCAGGTCACAAATTTCCCAGCCGGGTAAGTCATTTCCCAAAAGAGAGATCGGGCGAATTACGGCATGACGCCGCGACACGCTCAAATAGAGAGTCGGCTCTAAGGTAATGTGGCAGTTGGCTTCACGCCCAATGACCGTCTCTTGATTGTCAGACAAGTGGTAGGGGGGAACAAGCACTGTTGTTGCACCACCTGTGGACATCTGTCGCAAAAATGCGCGATAAACTTGATCGGTCATTAGTGAGTAGTTAGTGGTTATGGTTAGTGAATATTGGCAGCGGGGTAATTAGGACAACGACTCAAAAAGAGTGACTCGTTCCTAACGACTAACAACCAACGACTAACAACTAATGACTTTACTGATTGGCCCTGGCATCCCGAACTGCTGCATAGAAAAATAATCCAGTCAAAGGAACACTAGCCGCTAGTATAATTCCCGTGACCAAAGTTCCTAACTGGGGGTTTCCCGAAGAAAGTTCAAAGATTGAACCGACAGCCGCGATCGCCGCCACGCAGGAACTCCCCAAAAACAGACCACTTTTTGGTGTCATCATTGGTTTTGACGCAATAAGTTAAGCGAGGGGTTTAACGGCTTGGGGTGAGAAACCGTGCTTGTTCAGTTCTTCGGTCAAAGCTAGACCATTTTCCACCCGATCAACAAACATTACGCCATTCAGGTGATCCATCTCATGCTGAATCGCACGGGCTAAGAGTCCATTCGCCTTTAAGGTTTGAGGGCGTCCGTTCTCATCTTTGTAAGCCACCTCCACTTCTTCGGGGCGCATCACATCTAAGTAAACATTCGGTATACTCAGACACCCTTCTTGAGCATCGCACAGCTTGCTACCAAAACGTTTAATCGTTGGATTAATTAAAACCAGAGGTTTATTATCGGGGTTGTCGGGTTCGCAGTCGATGACAATAATCTGTTTGTGAATCCCAACCTGAGGGGCGGCAAGTCCAATCCCATCAGCGCTGTACATGGTTTGCAGCATCTGCTGAGCCAACTGCCGGATGCTTTGGTCTACTTTCGCAACCCGCTTGGCCGGCTGACGTAGGACGCGATCGCCTAGATAATGAATCTTTAAGGGTGGATTCTCTAATTTTTTCTTTTCAACGAGGAGTTGAGCAGTCATGGGGAGGACTCGTAGGAACAGCTATTTGTAACAGTGTAGTTTACATCAATACTAACAGTTCTCGGCCTTTGAACCTGGGGTTATTTCCCACCCAGCTATTCGTTTGTTGGCTATTTGTGTCTATTCATCATCAATGTATTAAGAGGCGGGAAACGGAAGAATGTTCCAATTTCTTACCAAACTGGATTACCTTCTGCGTGAGACTCTGTTGGGTTTACGGCGTGGGGGTTGGATGAATTGGGCGGCGGTTAGTACCGTCACTGTCTTGTTGTTTTTGTTTGGTATGAGTGTGCAGGCATCTTGGAAATTAGAGGGATTGCTCAACCAGTTCGGGAGTCCGGTGGAAGTCTCTGTCTACCTCGATCCAGGCGCACCGGTGGACAAGGTTATACCCTTAGTGGCTCAACTGCCTCATGTGGCGGAGGTGAAAGCGATTTCCAAAGAGCAAGCTTGGGCGGCTTTGATTCAGGAAATGGGTCTTTCGGATATCGAGGCAGCGACGGAGCAATTGGAAGGAAATCCCCTGGTTGATGAACTGAAAGTCAAGGCGCAAACCTCCCGGTATGTGCCAAGGCTTGCTCAGCAATTAACTCAGATCGCGGGGGTGGATGAAGTGCAATATATGGATGAAGTCATCCAACGGATGCAACAACTCAATCAGGGTTTGAACTGGGTCAGCCTAACGGTTATTAGTCTTCTAACTCTGACAGCCGTTGCAGTAATCACGACGACAATTCGTTTGATTGTCATGGCACGACGCCGGGAAATTGAGATTATGCAGCTGGTTGGAGCCACGACATCCTGGATTTATCTCCCGTTTATTTTGCAGGGCATGACTTTTGGGGTGCTGGGCGCGGCGATCGCCTGGGTGTTAATTACCAGTGTTCAAAGGTTTCTGGCTAATTTGCTGACGACGGGGCCAGATTTCATCCAATATATCGCTAGTGGCGCACAACCTAATCCGATTCAGCTCTTGCTCCTGCCGTTGCTTTTGTTCAGTTTTGGGGGTTCTGTCGGCTTGATGGGAAGCCTATTTGCTGTTCGTCGATTGGCTTCACGCTGACCCATGTCTCGAACTTTATACTTCTCCAACCCCCCTTCACAGGGGGGAATGCCAGGAGAAGCTTAGAGCGACTTAATGGCTACACAGCAGCGAAGAACACCTTCGACTTGACGGGGTCAGGAACCATTGTCTTGTCACCAGGTTGCCAACCGGCTGGGCAAACTTCATCTGGATGAGACTGAACGTACTGAATCGCTTTCAGGGTACGCAAGGTTTCATCCACGTTACGGCCGAAAGATAGGTTGTTGATGGTGGCGTGTTGGATCACCCCATCTTTGTCGATGATGAATAACCCGCGCAGCGCCACACCCGCATCCGGGTCGAGGACGTTGTAGGCGGTGCTGATTTCTTTTTTGATATCCGAAACCAGAGGATAGTTTAAGTCTCCGACTCCGCCCGATTTGCGATCGGTTTGAATCCAAGCGAGGTGCGAGAATTCACTGTCCACCGAGACGCCGAGGATTTCCGCACCGATCGTTTTAAATTCTTCAGCGCGATCGCTAAATGCGGTAATTTCAGTGGGGCAGACAAAGGTGAAGTCCAGCGGATAGAAGAATAAGACAACATATTGACCCCGATAGTCAGATAATTTAATCGTCTTAAATTCTTGATCGACTACAGCCGTAGCCGTGAAGTCGGGGGCTTGTTGACCTACCCGCAGACATCCTTCTGTCAGGCTCATAAAGTTACTCTCCTTTGAATTTTCTATTATTGGACAGGCCAAAAAACCTATCGTCTATGTTCGCTGTCCTCGTGAGTAAAGTTCTTTAAACTTTACCCTGACTGGTAAAACTTAACGATTTACGAACTGTTACAACTATATCATACTCATAACGATTTTGAGTAGGAGTTCTGACGCCTGATGCAATGCACTAGACCACTGGCTCTGATTGCCTTGGCTCAGAGGACTGACAAGAGTTTAATTTTTGTCGATTGATTGCAGGCTTGTGATTCTCTACAAGAGAAAATTCTGCTAGAAAACCTTACACTGAGCTGACCAGGCTCAAGAGCGGAATGGTTTTGAAAGACTTAGACACGCGGGAATGGTTGCTGACCAATGGCTTGGGTAGTTTTGCCAGTGGTACAGTTTGTGATGCTCGCACTCGTACTTATCATGGCTGGTTAATTGCGGCTCTTGAGCCTCCGGGACGCCGGACTTTGTTACTCTCGCATCTGGATGCCAGTTTGGAAGTGGCAGGCGAGATTTGGGCACTTTCCACGAATTTCTGGAGCGGTGGCACCATTGACCCTTTGGGTTATCAACTCCTGCGCTCCTTTGAAATCGACCCAGTTCCCAGTTGGATTTGGGGAGAAGAACACTGGCGATTAACGCGGCGGTTGGTGATGCCTGATGGTTGGTTAAAAACTAGAGATGGCGAATCGGTGAGGGATGCTCAATGCCAATGGGATAATCGAATTTTGATTCAGTATCGCTATGAAGGCGTTCAGAGAGCGACTTTGAGGTTACGACCGATTATCGGCGATCGCGATTTTCACCATCAACAATCCGCCCATGAGGGGTTACAATTCTCCCAATTGGTGAAGCCTCAGCAAATCTACCTGCAAGGGATTCGTGGAACTCAAGTCGGGTCACCCTGGTTGCTGCGCTGGAGTGGGGGTGAGTACCAACCTGAAGGGGTTTGGTACTGGAATTATTACTATCCAGAGGAACATCGCCGGGGACTCGGTGACAAAGAAGACCTCTATAGCCCTGGGTACCTGAGTGTTGTGCTGCATCCCGGTGAAGCCGTGACGCTAGAAGCCAGGGTGGGATGGGCGGAGGCGATGCTTCCTAAGCTGAATTCCGATTGCTTTGAGCAAGCTGTACAGGTTGAGCAAGAACGACAAAGTCAGCTTTATGCTCAAGCTTCCGTGCCGCTGAAGGGTGAGCGGGATGAACTCTGGCATCAATTATTGCGATCGGGCGATCAATTTATCGCTTACCGCGCCTCGATTTCAGGTCCCACCGTGATTGCGGGTTACCCTTGGTTTAATGACTGGGGACGCGATACGCTAATTGCCCTACCCGGACTCACGTTAGCCACAGGGCGTTTTTCCCTAGCAAGGGGATTGCTAGAAACGTTTGGGGCTTATTGTCGTGGGGGTTTGATTCCCAATACTTTTCCGGATGCGGGTGCTGAGCCAATTTATAACAGTATTGATGCTTCCCTATGGTGGATCGAAGTTCTGGGAATTTACTTAGAAACAACGCAGGATTGGGAGTTTTTAGCTCAGCAATACCCTTTGGTGCGGAAAATCTACAAAGCCCTGACAGCCGGGACTTTATACCATATCCGGGTGGATGCTGCGGATGGACTCTTGACTTGGAATGTGCCCAATGCGGCCCTGACTTGGATGGATGTGGTGATTGAGGGTCGTCCAGTGACGCCGCGCCGGGGCAAACCGATCGAAATTAATGCACTTTGGTACTCCGCTTTATGTTGGATGACGCAATGGACCGAAAAACTGGTTAATGATACTCAGAGTGATGGTGTGCGTCTGGTGCATCAAGCTCAACACTATTCACAACAAGCACAAAAGGTTAAGGCGTCTTTACAAAAGTTCTGGAATACAGAGCGCAATTACTTGTATGACACGATTGAGCCAGATGACCGACGAGATGCCCGAATTCGACCGAATGCGGTTTTGGCGCTCTCCCTCCATCATTGTGGATTTGCGAAGGCGCAAGGACGGCGGGTTTTACGGGTGGCGTGCGATCGCCTCCTCACTCCCTATGGCTTGCGGAGTCTTGACCCATCTGACCCAGCTTACGTTGGTTACTATAACGGTGATCGATTCCATCGCGATCGCGCTTACCATCAGGGCACAGTTTGGAGTTGGCTGATTGGGCCATTTATCCGTGCTTGGAAGCGTTTTTATGCAACAGAGCCTCTACCTTGGAGCGGTTCACTGTTGCTCAAACACTTCCAGAAACAAGCTTGTTTGGGTTCGATCTCCGAAATTTTTGACGGTGATCCGCCGCACGTTCCTCAAGGTGCGATCGCTCAAGCTTGGTCAGTGGCTGAACTGATCCGCCACTTTGGGGAAATGTAATTGACACAGTTCTGGCGGTAACTGATCAGCTGATGTGCAGCTAAATTGTCATAAGGGGTGTGGGGTGTGGGGTGTGGAAATATGCTTTCTTAAATGCGTCACAGCTTAACAATACCGAAGAGCAAGCCCACAAAAAGAAGGCTTGCTCGGCTGAACAGTTCAAGGACACGGGGACGCAGAGAGTGGGAGACGCGGGGAAAGAATTCAGTCGGGATCTTACACCCTTGGCACTTGTGTTGGGAGCATCTCCGCGTCTTCTTCGGTAAGTCAAAGTATGAGGTTTCTAACAAATGGCTCAGGCGGGATTTGAACCTGCGACCTTGGGCTTATGAGTCCCCTGCTCTAACCACTGAGCTACTGAGCCAATTTTTTTCGACGCCTTAGCTAGTATAGCATCCTTAAAAGAAAATTGCTATCCCCTGCTCAGTTGGGTAAGGAAGCATTTAGCTCTCACCCAACATGCGGGGCACTCATTGCACCATCAACTAGCTCCGCTGCTTGGGCAGAAAAGCCATCGGGTTGACCGCGCCACGCCCAGAGGGATGGACCTCGAAGTGTAAGTGGGGTCCTGTGCTGTATCCGGTGCTACCCATCTCCGAAATTTGTTCACCCTGCTGAACATCTTGACCGCGACGCACCAAAATCCTGCTGTTGTGAGCATAGAGTGTCAGGCTTCCATCCGGATGTTGAATTTCCACCAAATTGCCGTAACCGCCAGAATTCCAACCTGCCGAGACAACGACACCTGGAGCTGCCGCGTGAACTGGGGTACCGACGGGAGCCGCAATGTCAATTCCCTTGTGCATCCGTCCCCAACGGCGACCATAACCTGAGGTCAGAACGCCCTTGGTTGGCCAAATATAGCCCTCAAATTGAGTTGGGCTATTCGGCTGGTACATATCTGGCGCGGACAGGGAGGGCAGTTCAGGAGAAACCGTTTCTCCTACTGGCGTCCGAGTGTTGGGGTTATAGGTACCGACTGGCGCTGGAGCCGTTGCCACTAATCCCTGAGGACGTGTAGAGGCGGTAGTCTCCGGTGGAGGAACTTCGATAGGAATCGAACTGGTTTCATCAGACTGGGTTTGCCGCTTAACACGATTAGCCTGCAAACTTTCGTTACGCGGCTTAGGATCGAACTCTGGGTTCATCCTGACAGGCACAGAGGCGGTGTTCGAGGTTGAGGGAACCGACGTGCCAACCACAGGAACTACAATGTTGCTGGGCGCAGCCGCTTGGGTACTGCCTCTGTGTTGCCGATATTCTTCCCGAAGTCTGAGGATGTCAGACTTCAGCTTTTCTACATAAAGGCTTTGCTCAGAGTTAGCCGACTGATTGGACTGATTGTCTGCCACGAGGGAGGAATTGGGTTTTCCACCTTCCACACGAGTAGATTCTGCCACGACAGTACGAGGAACTGAGGGGGATTGAGATAACCGTTCGGTTGGCGCAACCCCTTGGGTTTGGTCTGGCAGAGTCGGAACAGCAAGCATTGGCACGCTCACCCCTTGCGGCTGTTGTCCTAACGAGGAGCGACTGGATTTCGAGTCGATACCTGGTAACAAGGCAACGGTTTGATGGGTGCTGCTGACCGGCTGAGTTTTCGGAATTTTGAGCTGTTGATTGATGCGAATCAAATGGGGGTTATTCAGCCCATTCGCCTGCATTAGGAAGGTGCGAGACAACCCATTGCGACGTGCAATCTGATCCAGTGTATCTCCAGGTTTCACTTGGTAGATATTGGCTGTAGAAGCCGCCCCGAGGGATTCGATGACGATGGCTTGTGGGACTTGGGGGGTGGCTGCCGTTTCCGGATGAGGAATTGGAGCCGTCGTGCGACTGGAAAAACTTGGCACCGTTGGTTTAATGAACGGTGAGGCGGCGATTTCCGGTGTTGGTACCGGGATGACGACGGAGGACTCCGATTGTCCTGCGGCTTGCCGATTCACAAACGGTGAGGCGGCGATTTCTGGTGTTGGCACCGGGCTGACGACGGGTTTCTCGGATTGCCCTGCCGCTTGCCGATTCACAAACGGTGAGGCAGCCATTTCCGGCGTTGGTACCGGGATAACCACTGTGGACTCTGATTGTCCTGCGGCTTGCCGATTCACAAACGGTGAGGCGGCGATTTCTGGTGTTGGCACCGGGCTGACGACGGGTTTCTCGGAT
>DATNQL010000845.1:0-11826 GCA_036704025.1 Stenomitos sp. | reverse complement strand
AAGGCTTGCCCTACATGCATTTCAGGGCTTAAATCAGACGATCGGGACACTTTCCGATCAATTTATTCCTATATAAATCAACTTTAGAATAGATGAAATGCTTAGCTGGCAATTCAATACAAAGCTTGATTTACTCTAAGTAATAATTATTTTTAATAGACTCTATTTGATCAAAGCGCAATCCATACAACAATCTCTCCGGTTCAACTCTGTTGATCCGTAATACAGAGCCGGATTTGTATGACATTTATTTGAATTTGTATAACAAATAATATGAGTTTGTATGACAGAAACTTTTAACAAACTATTAATGATACTAAGCAAAATTTGTGAGTAATTTGTGAGTTTTTAACAACGGTACAGCATTCAGTCCAAAGAAAAGAAACAGGATAAGAATTGCTCCCACTTCCCTTCTCAGTACTAAACTGGGTGGTGGCACGCTGGCAGCCTTGACTTGTCATGTAGATGACTTTGCAGAGAACTCTGTCGAAGACACCTACGCCTCAACCCTTTCTCAGGGGGTGAGTATGTCTGCGCCCTAGTGTCATGAAATTTTTTATGGAAGAATAATTGTGAGGAATTTAACTCAGAGTGCATCTGGCATCAGCCAAGCTGACCATCAGCCTCACTCTGTAGAAGCAGAACGCTTAAAGCTTCAATACTTGGTCAATCTCTGCGCTACCTCAGACGCAGAACCCCAGGTTGGTAGCGATGTCATCCAAGGGTTAACGCAGACTCCCAAAACTCTACCGCCACAATATTTCTATAATGATCGTGGCTCTGTTCTGTTTGAGCAGATTTGTGAGTTACCCGAATATTACCCAACTCGGACAGAAGCCTCAATTTTACGCCAGTATGCTAGTGAGATTGCCCAGATGACGGGGGCTTGTGAACTGGTGGAACTCGGTAGTGGGAGTTCCACGAAAACCCGTCTTTTGTTAGACGCTTACGCGGCTCATGCCTACCCATTACGCTATATGCCGATTGATGTGAGTGCCGGAATCTTAGAAAGCAGTGCGAGGCAATTACTGGCGGATTATCCTTCACTTCAGGTTCAGGCGTTAGTCGGCACTTATGAGTTGGCATTACAACAGCTAACACCGACATCATTGCCTGCACGGATGATTGTGTTCTTAGGCAGTACCCTGGGCAATTTCAATCCCCAGGAGTGTGATGTCTTTTTCTCCCAGATTCAAGCCGCACTTCAAGTGGGTGAGTATTTCCTACTCGGCGTTGATCTGCAAAAAGCAAAACCCTTGCTGGAAGAGGCTTATAACGATAGCCAAGGCGTAACGGCTCAATTTAATCTCAATATGCTAGAGCATCTGAATCAGCGCTTTGCCGGAAATTTTGACACTCAGCGGTTTGAACATTGGGCGTTTTACAATGAGGAACTCAATCAGATTGAGATGCATTTACGGTGTTTGGCAGCGCACACCGTCCAATTGGAGGCACTTGACCTCACCCTTAATTTTGCCGCAGGGGAAACGATCATGACGGAAATTTCCCGCAAGTTTGACTTAGAGGGTATCCAACAAGAACTTCAGGCAAAGGGTTTAAAACCCCTCAAGGCTTGGACTGACTCGCAGCAATGGTTTGGCTTGATTCTCTGTCAGCTTTAACCCTCAATGTCCTCTGTTTTATGAGTTTAAGGAGGGTGGGTTACGGCTGTGCCTAACCCACCTGATATCATGTCCGTCTAATTACCCATAATAAAAACTCTCCGCGTCTCCGTGTCCCCGTGTCCCCGCGTCAATCCTAACGATGGGTGTGTAACCGGACATGATATGATACTGCTCCGCATCAATGCGTTCCCCTACGAAGTCAGAACCCTACAACGACAACCTTACTGGGATAAATTCTATCCTCGATTTTTAATCAACATGACATCAATAATCTTGATGGCGGTTTCCTCTGGTATCTCCAAGACATGATAAAGCTGATTCAAAAATTCTTCTTCCTCTTCTGTCACTTCGCCATCGGCTAAGACAATATCCGCCGTTACAGCAAAGGCTGTGTCTTGCAAATCATGAGGGAGTGAGGCTAGCGCCGCAGCTAGCAGGGTTTCAGCGCCCTGGCGTTGAAGAATGCTCAGGAGTCGATCGAGCATTCTTTGCAACACATCGGCTGGATAGCTCCTGAATAGTTGCATCCGAGATAAAGTAATGATGAGTAATTCCTCTTCTGCATCAGCCGCATAACCATCGGCAGCAACAGCAATCAAAGCAATCGCCGCAAAGGCTTCGGCTGGTCCTAACGTGGTTTGGCTTTGTTGACGCGCACTAGAGAGTTTGTCGAACAGGCTCATCTGGACTTTTCCTTGAGAGTAGATTGATTAACACCACGATGGTACTGTTTCAATCTGAGGGAATTGCCATAAAGACGGATTTCTTTGTCTGATGCTGTGTAACGCTAAGCTGATGTGCAGCTAAATTGCCATAGCGAAATTGTCATAAGGGGTGTGGGGTGTAGGGTGTAGGGTGTGGGGTGTGGGGTGTAGGGTGTGGAAATATGCTTTCTTAAATGCGTCACAGCTTAACACTGACGAGGTTCAAGGACGCGGGGATGCGGGGAGGGGAAGACGCGGGGGCAGGAATTGGACGAGGATTGAAACTGCTCAACTATTGCTTTGCGCCCAATTCCAGACGACCCAATTAAAGATTTCTATCTCAATACTCTTGTTAAAGAAAAGAGTTTGAAGGAGGAATTAAGAGTACTATCCCTTCAAGAATTAAACAGGTTGTTTCTGGAAAAAAGAGATTATAGGGGAAATTATGGTTATTTTGGGCGCTCTCTCTTTTCTGAAGATTAACGAACTATCATATGGGTGTTTTCTAAAATCTTACCTCCCCCGAATGGGAGATTACAAAAGGTTTTCATCCTTTGTCTCAGTATTTTCACGGCAATTCAGAGCTTGGGGATGCAGTTGTTTGAACCCCTAAAGACTCATTCGTGATTCATTTATTCCCTAAGGAAGAGGGACTTCACTCAAACTTTAAAAACCCGATTTAGTTCTTAAAGTGACCAATAAGAGTTGACTAAATAATTTTGATATTTTTTCCCAGCCCATAGGATAGGGATAAGCTAAAAGCTCGTTACCCAAGTAGAGCTTCATCGACTCCATACACCCCTCGACTGGTTGACCGCTTATTCTCCCAATTATGACTAAGCCCTCGTCACCAGTCTTCCTGGATAGAGAAACAAAGGATAAGAATCATCATGCTCGACGCCCGCGCCAATCTAAAAAATCTTTTCCCTCAAGGCAGTCCCGTCGGCAAACTTACCCAACTTCCCTTCGTCGGCAATCGTCGGTTGCAAACGCAAGTCCCTCAGATGAGTGTGCAACAACTCCGACAACAAATCGCGCAACAGCCCAGCCGTCTCTTGCTGATTGATGTCCGCTATCAGAGTGAACAAAGTATTGCTCGCTTGCCGGGAGATTGGTTCCTTGTTCCCTATCCACTGATTAAAGCCGGTACAGGAGTGGCACGAATCCAAAAACTACTCCAAGAAAAACGTCAAGCGAATCCAGGGCAAGAGATTCAAGTTTTGGTCTTGTGCAAAGCTGGGATTCGTTCCGCTCATAGCGTCCTCCGCCTACAACAAGCTGGCATCAAAGCCATCAATATTACCGGTGGTATCCATGATTGGAACAAATACATCGACCCCAGCTTGCCGCTATACGATATCAAGGACATCCCAGAATTTCAGTCTAGTTTGGCTAAAAAGCGCTCACCGCAGCAACACTGGTTATCGGGTTGCGGTGTCGCTCTGGCTCTGTGTGCCGTTGGTGCAGTAGGAGCGGTACGTTACAACTCCGACTTACTGCGACCTCTGATGCAAGCTGGTGTCCCTTTAGCGGCGGCCTCAGACTTACCGATTGTTGGCTATGCGATTCAAGAAGCTTCGGAGCCAGTGATCAATGTACAGCAACTCAAAAAACTGCTCAACAGCAAACACCAGAAAAATTACCTGATTGTTGATGTACGCACCCCTCAAGAGTACGAACTGTCTCACATTTCCGGTGCCGTCTCACTTCCCCTGCAAGAACTGGAGCAAGGCAAAGGGATTCAGAAAATTAAATCCCAGCTCAAGAATCGTCAACTCATTGCCTACTGTACCTCTGGTAAACGCTCCGCCCGTGCTCTAGTTCTGCTACAAAAGGCTGGAGTTATCGGCACCAAAGTCCAAGGTGGGATCGAAGCTTGGGCAAAAGAAATTGACCCCTCCCTGGCAACCCACACACGGTAAAGGTTCAGTTAATCGGGTTGAGGATATCAAAGCGGAGCGTCATCGAAAAGACGCAAAGACGCGGGGACACGGAGACGCGGGGTGACTTCTTGCCAAAACATTCTTTAATCAAGCCTTGTAGAAGTCAAAATGCACAGTACTCTTCCGATAATTCTGGGCAGCCTGTTACTCTTCGGAATTTTAGAAGTCTTATATCCTTTTTACACCTACAAGCAGGGTTGGACGGATAGAATTGGACCGAATTTGGCGATCGCCGTTTTGAATACGCTCATCACCAAACTTCCCATGATCTGGCTTGCCGCCTGGGTTTCGTCGCCAGCGCAGCAAAAAATATGGGCAGGACTGTTTCACTATATTCCCTCTCCTGTGGTCGTTGGAGTACTGTCCTTTCTGATTCTTGATTCCTATCGTTATGGCTGGCATTACTTAATGCATTTTTGGCCAATTGGGTGGCGGTTTCACCGAGTTCATCATTCAGAACTAGCCATGAATATTTCAACGGCTTATCGGTTTAATGCGATCGAAGTGATGGCATCTTATATACCGCTCGTGTTTTTATTTTGGTTGTTTGGCATTAAGCCGGAATATGTCTTGATTTATGAAGTGTTGTTTGTTGTTGTAGAAGTATTTCAACATAGCAACTGGGCCATTTCACCGAAAATCGATCGCGCTCTCACTTTCTTGATAGTGACCCCCAACTATCACAGAGTCCATCATTCGCAGGTTGTGAAGGAAACTGATTCAAATTTTGGGAGTTTGTTGACGATGTGGGATCGGTTGTTTGGGACTTACCGATATTGCAGCGATACGCGGAAGATCAACATTGGTTTAGAAGAATATCCTAAACCGCTCAGTATCTTAGATATGTTGACTTTACCCTTTCGGTAAGGGATTACCTTCTATTCCGTGCAATTTTCTCATCCTACTATTTCTGGGCGCGCTGGCTGGTGCGCCTTTTTTTTATGGATGATATCATGTCCGTCTAATTACCCCTAATAAAAACTCTCCGCGTCCCCGTGTCGCCGCGTCAATCCTAACGATAGGTGTTTAACCGGACATGATATGACTTGTGTATTCATCTTTCCTTAATTTTACTTTTCGGCAATCTTAACCACTCGATCAATTCATTCGTTAACCATTTGATTTCTTCTTCCGTTAACTGACCTCTCCTAGCCAGTTGATATTTACGTTCACCGATACGAATCATCAAATGCTTACTCAGCCATACATCTTCACCTTTAAAATTAGTTATCATGTATTCTTCAGTACATTCAATCTGATAATTGTCTCGTCTTTGCAACGGATGGATTCGCTGCCATTTTAATCCGAAGCACTCACGAGAAAAAGAAATTTTATGGGGGTTAATTCTGAACCGAGTTTTTACGAATAAAGCATAAAAAAACCAGCCCAAAAGTAGAGCAGAAAAGCCGCCAATAACCATCCAAAAACGAAGAGCGTGAGGGGGTTGCCCTAGCCACAAGGCTTGTCCCCACCAAAACAACAAGGGAGTCAGCAATGAAAGTACAGCCAAATGACCAAAACCAAATCCCCTGGCTGGAAATAGAATTTCTAAGCCATCAGCCGTTTTGGTTAAAATAACCTCACTATCTGGTGGTTTCTTGACCAGTGAAGCGGTCTGCTGTTTCCGGACTCGAGGGTTTTTCAGAGCTTGGAGTGCTTCCCTAGCTGAAGTTAAGCGTCGATTCAAACTCGGTTCGGTCATCCACTCTAACCAATCCCTAAAAGTAGCCTCAAGATTGGCTATTTGCTGAAATTGAATTTGTCCATCCTTTTGCGGAAGTTCAGTCGGATGACGACCTGTGATTAGATAAATTAACGTTGCGCCTAAACTGTAGAGGTCAGACGCTGGGGTAGCACGTCCACCAAATTGCTCCGGTGGCATATATCCATAGGTTCCAACAACAGTAATGGTTCCCCCTTCTTGGGCTGCAATCGTTTGAACGGAACCAAAATCAACTAAATAGACTTCACCCACACTATTGCCAGAACGATTGGTTAATAAAATATTGCTGGGCTTGATATCTCGGTGGATGACAGGTGGCTCATGTTCGTGGAGGTAATGGAGGATTTTTAACAGGGCGGTGGCTAATTCCTTAACTTCACGATCACTAAAGGTACGTCCTGCTTTCAGATGTTGCTCTAGCGTTTTTCCTTCCACATAACTCTGTACTAAAGCAAATCCCTTATTGTTGGGTGAATCGACCTCTAAATAGTCGAGGTAGCGGGGAATTGCCGGATGGGAAAGGGCTTTTAAGGTTTCGGCTTCTCGCTCAAATAGCTTCAGATGCTGCCATTCAAAGTCATTACCGAGGGACAGCAGTTTGATCACGATCCGTTCTTCCGTTTGCAAGTCACGGGCTAGAAGCGTTTGGCGTCCCGGTTGTTTTCCCAGTTGTTGCTTTACTTCATAGCGCTGCCCCAATATCAGATTGGTCATTTTTCCATCTCCATCTGCGCTTTCTAGTTTTTGTGGCTTTGGAAAGACTTATCTTTTCCCTTGCCGTCTGCTTTGCCGTTCATACCATCGGGCAATCCGTTGACTGATTAACCCCATCGATAGCCCTGCAATTAAGGCCGGCGCAACCCACAAGGCAACCGACATGGAAACGTTGGCAAACATGCTGGATGAACCAGGATTGAGCATGGCAAAGCCAATTAAACCTCCAGCAGTACTCAATAAGGTGCTCAGTAAGCCAACAACTCGCCGATGAAGTCGAGGATTTCTCAGGGGAAAGTACCATAAACGTGTGCAAATCCCCACAAACAGTCCATTGGCAAACCCGACAGGAATGCCTGCCAACCCACCAAAGTATGCGCCAAACATTGTCCCCATACCCGGAAAAATGCCTGTGCCATAGATTCCACCGTAGGCGGCTCCCGCAAAAATTCCCATCGCTGTACTGCGCCAGAGGGCGTTCCATAGCAACTCAATCGTTGTTACTGGATTTTCTGTGTTAAGCAAGAGCAGATTACTCTGCCTCAAGGGCTGTTCTAGGGCTTGCAATGCGGATTCAGCAGAGGTGAAGCGACGATCTAAACTGGGTTGTGTCACTTGACGGAGCCAATCGACAAAACTCTGGCTGAGATGAGCGGCGTCCTGAAATTCAATCCCCATATCTTTTTGAGGTAAATCAGCGGGGTGAAGCTTTGTTGCCAAAGCGATTAATGTTGCTCCCAAGCTGTAGAGATCGGATGCGGCGACTGCCCGTCCCCCAAATTGTTCGGGAGGCATGTAGCCATAAGTTCCGACGACAGTCACAGTTCTACCTTCTTGAGTGGCGAGGGTTTGAACCGAGCCGAAATCAACCAGATACACTTGTCCGATACGATGACCAGAGCGATTCGTTAACAGAATATTGCTGGGCTTGATGTCTCGATGGATCAGAGGCGGCTTTTGCCCATGGAGGTAAATCAAGATTTCTAACAAAGCCTTGGCTAACTGTTTCAGCTCATCCTCGCTAAACGTTCGTCCTGCTTTAAGATGCTCCTCCAGAGAAGGCGCTTCAATATAACTCTGCACCAACGCAAATCCTTTGCCATTGGGTGTATCCAGTTCAAAGGAATCAAGATAGTGAGGCAGGGCAGGATGTGAGAGTGATTGGAGTGTTTCTGCCTCGCGTTCAAATAGCTTCAAGTCATCCCAATTAAAGTCACTGCTAAAAGTGAGCAGTTTGATGACGACTAATGTTTGAGTGTCCAAGTCACATGCCAGCAGAGTTTGTCGCCCAGCTTTCTTGCCGAGGCGCTGTTGAACTTCGTAGCGCTCACGCAGTATCTGTTTCGAGGAATCGCCCAAGCCAAAACGAGCCATGATCAATCTTTCTATAACTAGCGGGTGCTAGTTTTTGCCAAATTGAATTAATCTACGCGGGTGCGATCGCTGATTTCGGAAAAACCATCCGGGCGTAGCCGTGGAATTAGAGGAAATGGATGAGGAGCCACCCGTTAAAGCTAGACCCCAGGCAGAGGAAGACTGAGAAGATTTAAGGCCATATTGGGTCAAGAGGAACACCCTCTTCATGAAAAACCTCAGTGCCAAAAAACTGGGCTTTTTCAGCCTGGGAGGAAACGTCCGATGAGAATGAACCTTTTCATCACCGTACATTCATGAATTAACACAAGTTCCCATGACTGACGAAAAGATCAAAACCAATCGGCTCGCTCCTCATTGGGAGTTGCCCCTAGAATCAACCGTGCTACACATAGAACGGCTTGTCAATGGTCAGGGAACACCCTACAGTGAGGAGGAAGCCTTCAGCCACGAACCACCCGGAGTCCTGGCTACAATCCTCCGCCGTTGTCTCTACGACGAGAATATCCCCACTACCCTGAAAGCCCGACTCGAAATCTGCATGGGGCAGATAGAATATATCGTCAATCCGTCCTGGCATCAGGGTTACGATGCCTGTGTCTCCTTAAAAAAGCGCTGTAAGCTCGGATTAGAAACACTCCAACAAACAGGAAACCTAGAAGCATCCTATCGTTACCCCTTTGATCGACCCTATTGGTACTGGTTTTTGGCGGGTTGGCTGTCAGCGTGTCGGGACATTGATACTCCCAGGACTACGCTAGGATCTTAAGAAACTTCATTTAATCATTCCTGGCTGGGTTAAGTGATATCATGTCCGTCTAGTTACCCCTAATAAAAACTCTCCGCGTCCCCACGTCTGTGTGTCCCCGCGTCAATCCTAACGATGGGTTGTTTAACCGGACATGATATGAGCGATGGTTTCTGGCTGAGTGTGGATCAAGGGCTTGGGGTTTACTAAAGCGAATCCACCTCCTCCTGCACAACCCGCAACACCCGCGCAATATACTCCCTGCGCCATTCCTCTCGCTCTTGAGCCACTTGCTCATCCGGCTGGTAAGCCTCTATTTCCTCCATCGATACAATCCCTTGAGCTTGGGCTAAACGTTCCAGAGTATCAAGACGTTCGTGTAGAACCGACACCTCACCCACCAGCGCCATTACCATCGCCAGTAACTTGTCGCTCTGAGCGTCATCAAAGTAAACCGGTCGTTTCCCTTTGGCTTTCTTTGCCATGCCATGTGCCTCTCAATTATTTACAGGCGGCGAACACAAACCAAGTGCCCCGACTGTTCATGGTGGAACTTTGAGAATTGCTACTAGGAACTTTGTCTTTCCATACACCGTTTGGGACAAAGGTGTGAATCACCTGATCCGCCTCAAAGCCAGCCTCAGTCGCAACTGCCATCAAGTCCAAATCCCGCATCGCGCTCCAGAAGGGTTCGTTATTGTTCGCCGTTTGCCAATCGTACATAAAGGCTGTGAAGGTATCCATATCACGATATAGAGGAGCTTCGGCATGAATCATCATCCCACCCGGAGCCAGCAGGCGATAACACTCACGCATAACGTTGCGAATCGCTGGCGTCGGTATTTCATGCAGCAGGATATGGGAGACAACCAAGTCAAATGACTCGTCTGGGAAGTGAGTGTGTTCGGCATTTTGCTGCCAGAAGTGTACCCGCTTCCCTAAAGCTTCTGCCCGTGCATGGGCATAACGCAGCATCGGGGCACCAATATCGATGGCATGGACTTCTGCCTCTGGGTAGGCATCGACGTAGGGTAAGGTACTATGACCTACAGAACATCCCATGTCGAGAATTTTGGCCGGTCGGAACTCAGGATACTGCTTTTCCAAGTAATTGTGGACGATAGACAGACCCATGTCATCATTGAGTGGGCCTAACCAACCCCTGCCATAAAGGTAGGTTCCGCGATCATACACGGCACCAACCGTCACATCATCTTCCACAAATTCGCTGTGATATCCACCCGGCATACAGTGAATGTCTACAGCCGTGTGGTAAGTAGGGATTTTAAAATTGGGGTCGAGGGTTAAAGAACCCAGTTTACTCCCCTGATTTTGAGCACGCTCAATCAGCTCCGGAAGCTGGTGTTCCACACTAGAGGTAACAGACTCCCACATCATTTCCTGCTGAATCCGCTGTAAGGCACTCCACCAACGATAGTAGGGTTGATGGAGCATCGCTTGGCGAATCTCATGACGATTGATGGGTGGGTGTTGATGCTCCTGCTCGAACTGGGGCTTGGCTACTTTTTCATAAATCACCTTATTGCCGGGAGACATTTGAGTCAGAATGTGAGCTTTAAGGCTTTGCACAAAGTTTTGGCGTGCTAACTCGTCATGGGTGGTGACCGGTAGCATAGCGTGTTTGAATTGTTGGTTCATGACGCCCCCTCCAGATACAGTATTTTCAGTCTACTGTGCCGTTCGCTGGAGATTCACATCATATTTAAGGGATTGACATCAATTGTTAGGCTGATATCTTTCGGACAACGTTCACGCAACTGTGTCAAGTTCGGTAACGCAACAGGCACATCGGGCGGAAACTTCAGCAAAATCTGCCAACGATAGCGACGAGCCACCCGCATAATACTGGCTGGTGCTGGTCCCAATAGTTCATAACCGGACTCAGTCGTACTTAATTGCTCCGCTAGCGCAAAAGCCGTATTCTCCACATCGGCTGCATCCAAACCACTCAACCGCAAGAGTATCAGATGCCCGTAGGGGGGATATTGCAATGCGGCTCGTTGTTCTAATTCTGTCTGAGCGAAAGATTCATAGTCGTGACGCCTGACGGCTTGGATTACAGGATGTTGGGGAGAGTAAGTTTGAATAATCACCCGACCCGGATCATCCCCGCGACCTGCACGACCCGCTACCTGAGTCAAGGTTTGAAATGAGCGTTCAGCGGCTCGATAATCAGCTAAATTCAGCAATCCATCGGCGGAAACCACGCCTACCAGGGTAACTTGAGCAATATCTAACCCTTTGGTTAACATTTGGGTGCCAATTAACAAGTCTGCTTCTCCATGGGCAAATTTGGTCAGCAGCGTTCGGTGTGCCCCCTTCGTCCGGGTGGTGTCGCTATCAAACCGGATGATTCGCAACTGGGGAAATTGTTGGGTTAACTCTTGGGCAAGGCGTTGGGTACCATTACCGAAAAACTTCAGGTACGGGGAAGTGCATTCAGGGCAATGAGGGGGATGGAGTTGCGTATGGTTGCAATAGTGACATCGCAGTAATTGAGTCGCGCCCTCGTGAGTGTAGTGATAAGAGAGTGAAACATCACAGTTTGGGCATTCTACCACATAACCACAACTCCGACAAGAAACAAAAGTACTGTGTCCCCGCCGGGGAATAAATAAGATGCCTTGTTGACCTTGTGAGTGTAACTGTTGTAGGGCATTGTAAAGCGATCGGCTAAAAATCGAGCGATTTCCCTGTTTTAATTCTTGCCGCATGTCCACAATTTCCACAGGCGGCATGGGTCGGGATTGAATGCGTTCTGGGAGGGAGAGGTAATAGGCGGTTGAAGGTTGCACCTTAGACAGTTGTTCGCCGAAGGCGTTGCCGAAGAGTAGGTTGGTTTGGGTGACAGGTTGCAGGTTATTTTTCAAACCTTCAACGTTCAACCTTCCCACGTTCAACTCTACCCAGGTTTCCAGGGAGGGGGTAGCGGAACCTAGAACGAGAGGGCAGTTTTCGAGTTCAGCACGCCATT
>DATNQL010000844.1:0-5809 GCA_036704025.1 Stenomitos sp. | reverse complement strand
AATTATTTTTGTAATTGGCTGTTCAATAAGCTCCTCATGACTATATCCAAATAAATTTTGAGCAAATGGATTGATAGTTTTAATAAATCCTGATGCTGTTGTGACTAATAAAGCATCAGCCATGGATGTAATAATTTTATCGATATAATTTTTTGAAGCTGTCAAAGAACTGACTAAAAGATTAGCTTCGTTGGTTCGCTGTGTCAAACTCTGCTGTAAAATCATCCGTTCTGTAGTATCTTCTAGTAAGACAATTAGATGATTTTCTAAGCTCTCTGGGTTAGAGTAGGCACTGACATATAAATCTAAGTAAAAAGGAAAATCGGATTCATTGATTCGAGCAATACTTTTTAATTCAAAACGGTTTTGTCGTCCTTCTAGGATATCCAGAATCCTTTCTTCAATTCCTAATAATTCCGGGAAAGCTAGGCGAACATCATTCCCTAATTTCAACGCTTCAGGACAATCAGAAAAACAAGGTGCGCCATAAGATACCTCTGAAATAACTAAATCCTGTGTCAATATCAGGTATTCGTAACGGGGCGCTAAAATTTTATTTAAAGGAATATTCATGCGGATTCTAGACTTTTTTCAGCTAATTTTTGAAAGATCTCGTCCACGTATACACCTGTTTTTGCTGAAGTGGGGTAGATTTCTACCACTCGTTCGCAATCATGCACGGGAACTAATTGAGTAAGCTTAGCGAGTTTTTCTTCATCAACTAAATCTGATTTATTTAAAGCCACTACAATGGTTCCTTTAGGATTAATCGATGAAAAGAGCTGAACATGCTCTAAAAGCCGTTCCACGGTTTCAAGGCGGCTGACATCGGCAACAACAACGGCTCCACTGGCTCCCTGTAAGTAACTGGGGGTAATTCCCTTGAACTTAGTGTGACCTTCTAAGTCCCAGATTAACAACTGTAAATTCACGGAATCTACAAGTTTCCGAGAGATCTTGACTCCCACCGTGGAAAGATACTGATCGCTGAACTGGCGATCCACAAAGCGACGAATCAAGCTCGTCTTGCCGACTCCGAAGTCACCCACCATGCAAATTTTCTTGGAGATAGTTGCCATAAAATAGTTACTAATTGTTAATTTTTCAGTCTACAGCTCTCTTGTAACCTCCCGATGACTCTTCTGCAAGAGAGGAGTGGAAGAGGGGAAGAGATTGTTTAGACGATTAAACAAGGGGTTTACAAGGCGGATGGGGTCTGATGACATTCACCTCGTATTTGATTTGAACTCTCACGTCGGCTATGCGAACCTCCAAGTGAGGTACAGCCAGATCTCAGGACGAGTAAGACGAGTAAGGTCACACCCCAGCAGAAAGAGATCATCATCATTATTTTGTTCCTCTCTCCGTTTTGAATGACGCGGCCGATTTTCCTTTGGAGTCTGCGGTGTGTCGCGATCATGAAGACTCTGATTTCCCTCTTGCTTCTCCCCGCCTCTGTCGGTAGAGAAGTCTTCTAGGCGAAGAGAGGATTGAAAGGGCGAAAAGCTATTGTCACAGGATTCTAAAATTTTGTAAGCAATTTGGAGAAAAATCTCGTCAACGTATAAACCCGTTTTGGCGGAAGTTGGATAGATTCCCGATACGACTTGCTCTAAATGTTGAAGCTGAATGAGTTCGGTCAGTTGTTCCTGTGCAATTAAATCACATTTATTTAAAGCGACGATAATAAAGCCTCTGGGATTGATGGCTAAAAAAAGCTGAATATGTTCTGGAATCCGCTCAATCGTTTCCGGACGAGTAAGGTCAGCAACAACAACGGCACCACTACTGCCTCGTAAGTATGTAGGAGCGATCGCCTTAAAATTAGGATTCCCTGTGATACTCCAAATCAGCAACTGTATATTCAGTTGGTGAGAAGGATTGACTCCTTGCAATTGAATGGTTTTTCGGGAAATTTGGACTCCCACAGTGGACAGATATTCGTCACTGAACTGGCGTTCTACAAACCGACAAATTAGACTATTTTTGCCGACTTCCGACTCACCAATGATGCAGATTTTCTTAGAGATCAGTGACATGATGATTGTTGCTCATTACTGATTCCTCACTATCGAGAAAGCTTTAATTCTTCTGGTGAAATGATCTCAAATTCTACACATCGACTTAATAAGGGCAGTTGCTCGGCACTAACACCAATAGGAGGGTCTATAGTCCCTTCCGCTTGCAGTCGCTTGACATTGATCCCTTGAGCAACAAGGACATTTTTGACCTTGGTAGCCCGTTCTAGTGCCAATTGCTGATTTTCTGTAGCTGTACCCTTAGGGTCAGTATGACCCAAGAGTTTGAGGTGCTTGTTTGGGTGCTGATCAAGAAAGGCCCTGATCTGAGCAATTTTTGAACGTTCCTCTGATTTTATCTCGGAAGAACCCTGGTCAAAGTAAATTCGGGAGGTGATCGCCAGAGGTTGCAGTTGTACCGTGTTACTAACCGACTTCACTCCGGGAATTTGCAAAAAAGCTTGTGTGATTTTTTGGGCATCCTCTTGCTGAAGTACCGCTCCCTTGACGGTGACGCTTCCCTCACGATAATCGGCGGCAATCACCGCCCCCTGAATTTGATTCAGCAGGTTAGCCACGCGCTTCACTTCCGCTGCGGCTAACACCGGATCGGGGGGCACTTCCACAGGGATGATCGTGTTCTGGATGCTCAGTTTGGGTTCGACTTCCTTGGCAATTGTTTCGGCTCTGGAACGGAGATATTGATTGGGCAACTTTCCACTCAGCTTGATCGTTCCAAAATTGGCGTCTACCCCAACCCGATAAACGGCTAACTCTGGATCAGAGGCTAATGCTAGGTTGATTTCTTTCTCACGGCGACGGTCTGTTGAACTCAGATGTTGATAGATGCCCATCGGTAGAGAAATGGCGATAAATACGGTTAAACCGATCAGTAACAAACCAACAGGAGCTTTAGATTTTTCAGTGCCTAAAGTTGTATTAGGAAGTTTTGTTAAGTTTTCGAGGAGTTGGTGTACCTCTTCAGGAACATTATCCGGGTCGCCATCAAATAATTCAATAGGTTTACCCTGTTTTTGAACAAGAGTACTCAGCGTACTACGCATCTTTTGAATAAAAGAACGGGGAGGTTCTCCTTTGGTTACCGCCGCTAGGTAACAGTATCCTGCCACTTCCAGGATGATTCTTGAATCGCCATAGTCAATTTGATCAATCTCCGAAATACTTCCCGTCTGGGCGATGACATCATTGACAAAACTGCGGATCGCCGTCAGCATCCCTGCCACCATCTCTGACTCTAAACGCTGTTCCTCTGAGGGCTGCACTTCTGCAATCACCAATCCAGAGCTTTTATGAATTAAAAACATCGCTTGGATGGTAAACGGCATCGACTCTTTGAAGATGAGTTCTGCCTCAGAAATTCCCTGCAACTTAGCGCGAACTTTGCGTGAAAGTCCTTCTAAACTAAATGCATTTTCGACTTTTTCATTAATCGCTTTAATGGCTTCCCCCATGTATTTGGAAATGGTACTGCCAATGACGGGATAGAGGGCATCTACCATGGAATCCCGCTCTAAGATAATCTGTTCTTTGATCGCCGTCCCCATTTCCGGACCTAGTGCTTTAGCTAAAGCTCCAGGTGAATTGAGGACTTGTTTGGCAACCGCTTCAGGGATCACCGGGGCTAAAGCTGTACTAATCGCCACGATATCCTGTTTAGCCCGACGCTGAATCATTTCATCCACCACTGGAGCAATAGCTTGTGCCACATCGTCTCTGGCATCAGCCACTTTTCGAGTCAAAAGTTCAGCGATTAACGGTAGAAGTAAATTAATTAATTCTGTAGGTTCATAAATTTGATGCTCCAGACCCTCTACTTTTTGTTTAAACTCAGCGATAGCCTTCCGAGAATCCATGACTTCTTGAGTCAGGAGCAGACGTTGCCAACGTTCAAATAGGGTAATTGAATTTTCTACATCTGGATGAGGTGTCGAGCCAATAGATTGATGGGTATAGTTGTTTCGTTGTGCTTTTTCCCAGTGAGATTCAATGAGTTGATTAAAGATTTGTTCGGGTGGTATCTCTAAGTTTTGAGGCTGGCTTGTATCGACTTCAGGGGAAACGGAGGGGCTTTGAACGGCTGTTTCTTCCTGTTTAGACCGATCCGGCTGAGGCAGCTCATGGGGCAAAGATTCCCCAGCTTCAGAGAAAAGGGATGGCTTTTCGACGTCTTCAGGTTGCGGCTCTGACCGATGAGACAGCCCTCGCCGATGTTGCAAAAATTCAACGGCTTGAGAGAGCAGGGATGGCTGTTTAGACTTTTCTGGCTGTGGCTCTGGTGGATGAGCTGGAGAGATTTCTATTGGCTCACCTTCAATCTTACGGAGGGAGTCTTCTATCGCTGAAGGGTGAGCTGTGACATGAGTCGTTTCTGGAGATTTGATTTCAGGCGGCTGAGACGGCATCAAACTGTTGCTCTCAGGCTCAAGGATATCTCGTGATCTCGCCATGTCAGCCGCCTGAGGAGCCTCAGCCTTTTGCGGTGTATCTGGGTATTCCTCCACTGACGCCAACCCCAGAGCTTCGCCCGGACTGGGTGCATTGTTCTGAGACGGGGAAGCTTCCTCTTGAGGTTCTTGTGGTGTGTTCAGAATTTGTAAATCAGCCAACAAATCCACTAAGCCTTTTAGCTGAGCGCTAGCCGAAGGATTTTCATTTGATGAAGCCATAGTCTAAATCTACTTCCCCTAAATCTTCACTTAGGCAGGTAGATGTCACCCGATGAAAATCCTCCCGGAGCTTAACATGGTCTAAGCTCCAGAAATTTGATCAAGCAACTCTACCGCTTAGGGCTACTTGGTCGTTGAGTTCACTCCGAAACTTTGCTGGCTTCTATTAAGAGAACATCATTCGACTCATTGTTATTACTCGCTTCTTTCAGCTCTTTGGCTAAGTCAGTGCCTTTTAGCCTTAAGCCCAACTCAAATAAAATGTCTGCCATATCATTTCTGGAAACCTTCGCGTTGGCAAGCAACGAAAAGCGCTTTTCTAGCTCATCAAAAATTTGAGACTTGAGATTTCGGGTATCGTCTTGTAGCTTTTCTCTCGTTTCTGAGAGTTCTTTGCGAATCGATGTCGTCTGGCTGACTAGCGTTTTATCAATCGATTCCAAACTCCCTGAAAAATTTTGATAAGTGCGATCAATGAGCTGTCGCATATCTGCGTTATCTTTCTGGAAGGTGAGGCTGAGAGACTTGATTTTTTGCTCTAAAGCCTCCACCGATGACCGCAGTTCGGTCAAACAGTCCGTTTTGACTTGATCAATGCGATCATGCGTTTCCTTCTCTAGCAAAGATAAGTTAGATTCTAATTTATCAATGCGATGGTCATATTCTTGAAGTTTTGGACCAAATATTATATCACGAATTAGGTCTATATTCCCCATCCGTTCTCGCATTTCTTCTTGAGTAATGTCCCTCATTTTGTTCTCTCTAATGGATAGTCATTCTTGTGTTACCGACAGTCGTATTCGAGTCCGTGCAATTACTCGGTAACGACCCACTATCTTGATTTTCTCTTAAAAACAGCGGGTTCTCTGCGATTGCCATCACTATAACAAAGATTGTTGTTTCCTTAAGCTCGTTCTACGTCAGTGATCTCATCCGTTCTTGAAGGAGAGAAACGACTCCCCATCCCCTGACTTGAAAGTGGGGTGTAGGGTGTGGGGTGTAGGGTGTGGGGGAGGACTATTTTCATTCATGGCTATGAAATTTTTTCATCGGGACTGTCTTGAAAATAGAGGCTGAAACGACGCAAATCCGTCGAGACTGAGA
>DATNQL010000843.1:0-9518 GCA_036704025.1 Stenomitos sp. | reverse complement strand
CCATGCCCATGCCTTAATTACAACGGCTGCGGCGAGTAAAATTTATGGGAGTAAAGGTAAATCTCGTGCCTGTCCCGAAGGGCAACCCACCAGACAAACGATTCAGATTCAAATCGATCAATCGGCTTGTTTAGAGTGGTTACCTCAGGAAATAATTGTGTTCAATGGTGCCATTTATCGGCAAGATTTACGGGTAGAATTAGCACCGGGAGCCAGTTGGCTGGGATGGGAGATCACACGATTTGGGCGCAGTGCCAGGGGGGAACGGTTCTTGCAAGGAGAATGGCGATCGCATACTGAAGTTTGGCAGCAAGGACGCCCGTTATGGATTGATCGGCAATGGCTACCTGGGGGAGAAGATATTCTTGATAGTCCTCATGGTTTAGCCGGAAAACCGATTGTGGCAAGTCTGGCTTGGGTGGGGCAAGCGGTGTCTCCAGAGATTGTTGAAAAAGCCAGATTAATTTGGGCTAAACAGGAACATCAAGGAGAAGCGGGTGTGACTCAACTCATGTCAGGATTATTGTGCCGATATCGGGGTTCTTCAACCTCAGAGGTGAGGAACTGGTTTACGGAAGTTTGGCAACTGCTTCGCCTATCTTTTTTAGGACGCCCCAGTTGTCCACCACGAGTCTGGCAAAAGAGTTGAATGTTCATACCTTGAATTTTTCACCTTCAACCCTTAACCTTTAATCCCTATGCAACTGACGCCCCAAGAAAAAGATAAATTACTCATTTTCACCGCTGCCCTCTTAGCAGAACGACGCAAAAACAGAGGTTTAAAACTGAACTATCCAGAAGCGATTGCTTACATTTCTGCGGCAATTTTAGAAGGCGCGAGGGATGGACGTACTGTGGCGGATTTAATGAGTTATGGAACGACCTTATTGACGCGGGATGAGGTGATGGAAGGCGTGCCTGAAATGGTACAAGAAGTACAGGTAGAAGCAACCTTTCCGGATGGTACCAAACTAGTGACAGTGCATGACCCGATTCGTTAAAGCTGATCGATATAATTTCACCGTGAGCATCATTCGTCAGACTAACGGCTCTACTTCTTGTAGTCGCTTACATCGGTCGATCATTTGATGGAGTCGTTCGATGAGAGTGCCTATCTCTATACTCTTATTGAGTGGAGTTTTCAGAGAGTTTGGTGATTGAGGAAAGACTCACCCCTCAAATCGGATGGTTAGAGTAACATTGTCGGAAATGGAGGTTAGCATGATTCCTGGAGAAGTCATCACCCAAGAGGGGGAAATTCAACTCAATGCAGGGCGTCCCACCGTGCAATTGCAGGTAGCGAATACAGGCGATCGCCCGATTCAAGTAGGTTCTCATTTTCACTTTTACGAAGTCAATGAAGCACTCAACTTTAACCGAGAGCAGGCTAAAGGAATGCGGTTAAATATTCCGGCTGGAACAGCGGTTCGCTTTGAACCCGGAGATGAACGGGAAGTGACATTGGTGCCGTTTACGGGGACGCGTCAAGTTTACGGATTCAATGGCAGAATTAATGGTCGGCTGGAGAGTTAAAGGTAAAAGCTAAGGAACAAATGGCTTCCGCCTTCACAATCAGGGCTGTTTCGTTCCCTATCTAATACATAAAATTAATGGCTAATCAAAAGTTATTGGAAAATGACCTCGATCGCTGGAATCAAATTATCCGCGATCGCCCCAACGATGCACAAGCTTACGTTCGACGGGGAATGGTTAAGTTTAAACTAGCCAAAATTGATGAATCCATCGCAGATTTCGATCGTGCCGAAACCCTTGAACCTCGCCTCTTACCCTACCTATGGCAACGCGGTTTATCCTACTACTATGCCGAACGATTCGAGGAAGGTGCTAAGCAGTTCGAGGTAGATTTGACGGTAAACGCGCAAGATGTTGAGGAAACGGTCTGGCGGTATCTGTGCATTGCTCGACTCAAAGGTGTCACTGAGGCGCGAAATTCGCTACTCGTCGTTAAGGATGAGCCAAGACTTGTCATGCGTAGCGTTTACGAATTCTATGCGGGCAATTGCTCCCCAAATGATGTGCTTGCGGCAGGTCAAAAAGAAGGTAAACGCGGCAATTTTTACAGTCATCTTTACCTTGGATTGTATTATGAAGCCGAGTCAGACCAGGAGCGGGCGCGCCAGTATATCCTCCAAGCTGTCAATGAGTATCCCCTGGATGACTACATGTGGCATTTAGCTGGCGTACACCAAAGCTTGCGTGGATGGGCGTGAATGACTTAGCGCCGCTTCGCTAACATGCCCGATAGCGGTAGCGATAGCGAAGCGTTAGCGACGAAGGAGCGTCGGAACGAGCGTCAGGGCTGTACGCTGGTGCCGTAGGCGATCGCACCTCTGCTCTGAAGCCAAGCGCGATCACTTAACACTACCGAGACTTCATATCTGCGATCGCGGAAGCATTGCGGGACGTAGTCCAGCGCTGCGGCAAAGCAGATCGCACTCCTTTTAAAATAAAGATAGTTGGACAAATCTAGAATTAGATTTATTCCTACCATCTATCTGAGTTGATGTCTCTATACCTTCTCTTACCTCATCCTCAAATGGGAACTCTTGGTCAAGGCATTCAAGAGCCGTTCTGATGTTTCTAGCTAAATGATTTGCAAAAGTAACAGGTACAGCGTTACCAATTTGTAAATGAATATCCCGTTTATTACCCCCTATAAAGAGCCAATCATCAGGAAAAGTTTGCAACCGTGCGTATTCTCGATAGGTAAAGGGTCTGATTCGAGACGCTTTAATGCGCCAAAGCGTTACATTGGCTTGTGAATTTCTCACAAATTTTCCATTGATTCTATCCTTAGGATAACGAGCCGCAACTACATTTCCCTGTGCCCATCCCCAAATAGTAGCAGTATCGATCGCCGGAAAGGGAGTATCGAATGAACGAATCGGATTCCCATCCGATGCAGTTCTCGATAATCGGACTGGTACAACTTCCTGGTTGATACTAAACTTTTCTCCTGTTTCAATGTGAACAGTACTTTTGAAGCCCCATTGAGGGTTATGATTGGGTAAATCAGTTACTTTTCCTTGTGCTAAATCGTAAAGACAGTCTCTAATTGTGGTTATCTTTTCAGGTTTCGGTAGACAATAACCTAACGGAACTTTTCCTCCACTAAATCCGATGAAAACAATACGTCGCCGGGTTTGCGGTACTCCATAGTGACATACTTTGAAAATATCGTGAAAAACGGTGTACCCAATCTGCTGAAGTTCACCTGAAATCTGGTCTGTAAAGAGGCGCTTTGTTTCCGGTGACTTCATTGTGCGTAAGTTCAGCACATTTTCGATTAAAACTACTCTCGGCTGGCAAATCTTGGTCACTCGGATAACCTCTTTATAGAGGAGATTCCGTTGATCATCTTCTTGACGATTCCCACCGAGAGAAAAACCTTGGCATGGCACACCTGCAATTAAAATATCGGGAGAGTTTGTGAGGTTGGGATAGTACGAGTGAATATCTCCCAAAATCACTTTCCACTCTGGTCGATTTTTTTGTAGGGTTTTGACACACCAAGGATTAATATCAATAGCTTCTAAGAGCCTGAATCCCTCAGCTTCAAAGCCTAAATCTAAACCCCCTGCTCCACAAAATAAGCTAAGAACTGAATAAGGTTTTCTGGATGAAGACAGTTTTTGGGATTCAGATTGAAAACTCATCTAATATTGACCTTAAAATTTAATAATTTCTCATGTCAACCTTTGGCCCATTTGTGCCTTTAGCTCGGTACGCCACAAACGCATGACTTTTTCCCGCTGAAGGATTATCTCTAAACTCAGGCGTCAGCTCGTTGTTCATCATGTTAAAGGAATAGCCAATAACTAATCTATCAGCTTCAACGCGAGTTAACTGACCAACAGCCTCAAGTTGGGAATGTGGTGGATAATCTTCAGGAAGAATTAGAGTTATCTGTCTGTCAGCTCCACTAATCAATCCGTAGGGGGTTGGAGCAATATACATTTTCCTATCCCGAATTTTGATATCGCCATAGCTACCAAATCCCTGGAAACTCTTATTTTTATGAACATAATCATGCTCAGCGTTTAAAAAGTCTCCATGACAGATTACTAAGTCAATAACAGGGTACTCCTCTTCGGTTTGAGCAGTTGGATAGCGCCCAAAAACATAGTAAATTGTCCGACCATTGTGATAACCACTTGGGACTTGGCTATTGCAGTCGTAATCTACCTCTCTACCAGGCCATCCTAAACCTTTAACCTCATATCCTTCAGGAGTTTGGACTAACGTAAAGTCAGGATATGAATTTCTCCCCTTTTGGTCATAATGTACATTAGCTTCTTTTAAGCGTTCTTCAAACCAGTTTTGGAAGTGAAATTCTTTATCCTGACGACTCACCCGTTGAATTAATGCTCCGCCAAGAATCGCCGATTGGCATGTCAGAAAGATGTCCACATACTTGGTAGTAGAGCTTGGTTCTTGTTCGGGCATATTATATCGACGGAATAACCTTCAGTTAGTCTTTTTAGACAACCCATCTAGATTAACTACCGAGACTTCATATCTGCGATCGCACCTTTTGCCATTGCCGCAATTGCTCGATCCGTTGCCTTCGGTAAGTGGTAATACTTCCCTCCCGCGTTTTTCGCCAATTCCTTAGCAAAACCCGTCGAAACAAACTTATTTTCCGTATCAATCACCAACAGTTGAATCCCTAACGCTCGAATTCGTGCCGCAATATCCAACAATTCTGCCTTAATATCCGGCTTTTCCCCTTCTACCATTGGTTCACCTAAGGAACGAGCTAAGGGAATATTCCCCCGCCCATCGGTAATGGCGACAATTACCACTTGCCCGATATCCCCAGACATCTTGGCATTCATCCCCACTCGTACCGCCTGAGTCAAACCATGTGCTAAGGGCGAACCACCCCCACAAGGTAAGCGCTCTAAACGTCCTCGTGCCAAGGCGATAGAACGGGTTGGCGGTAACAACACCTCTGCCTGTTCTCCCCGGAAGGGAATCAGCGATACCTGATCCCGGTTTTGGTACGCCTCTGTTAAGAGTTGCATCACCGCACCCTTCGCTGACTGCATTCGGTTCAGCGCCATCGAACCCGATGCATCCACAACAAACACCACCAATGCTCCCGCTTTTCTCGCTAACCGCTTGGAGCGAATATCTCCCGGTTCCACAATCACTCTACGTCCCGGTTGACGCTTGCGCCGACTCACCTGGTAAGGTGCTGCTGCCCTCAACGTGGCATCAACGGCAATTCGTCGCACCTTCCCTTTCGGCAACATGGGCTTCACATAACGCCCCCGATCATCGGAGAAGATAATGCTACGACTCCCTGACTTACCCTGACGCTGTGCCATTTGGGCAAAGTACAGCACACTAGGGTCGAGAAGCACGCCTTCTGGGTCAAAAACAAACTCTTCCGGGATGCTAGGGGGTTCTTGCTCCTGTTCTTCGTCTTCCTCTTCTTCTTTCTCCTCCTGCTCTTCTTGCTCTTGTTGAGAATCATCTTGAGGGGGTGGCGGAGGAGGGGGAGGTTGTTGTTCTTCAGGTGGCGTCTGAATCTGGGTAGCGCGAGGCACAATCACCAATTCCACCGCACGGCGCAAATCGTCAGCAATTACATTCTGCCGCCCATCTAAAGCCGCACAGGCTTTAGCCACTCTCAGGGCAAACAGTTCCGCCCGATGTCCTTGGACAACCCCTCGAATCGCTTCGTTAACCAGATAGGCAATTTGGTCATGGGTGACGTTGACCTCTTTGAGCCACTCTCGCGCTAGGATGATTTGGGTTTTGAGGTTGTCGGTGTCTTCGTTGTATTGTTCGAGAAAGGCTTGGGCAGATTTGGCAAATGCGATCGCCTGATAGACTGCCTCAACACGCTGATCTAATGACAAAACCCCATCAGCCGAAAGCGTAATCGCAATTCTATCTAATAAATGTTCCCGCAGTGGCCCTTCTTCCGGGTTATACGTTGCAATCAACAGGGGTTTGCAGGGATGCTGAAAACTAATGCCCTCCCGTTCAATAATGTTACGCCCCTCGGTTAAGACACTCAGCAACTGATTGGCAATTTGGTCATCGAGCAGGTTAATCTCATCGACATACAGGACGCCCCGATGTGCCTGCGCCAGCAAACCGGGCTGAAACACCGTTTCTCCCTGCTTCACCGACTGTTCTACATCCACCGAACCCAAAAGCCGATCTTCGGTTACCCCAAGCGGAATTTGCACGAAGGGAGCGGGGATAATTTCAGTGGGCAGTTCGGCAAGGGTAGAAATATGGGTTGCCCCCTCTTTACCCGATAGATACTGAGCCACCAAATAGTCATCCCACTCATTGGGGTAACGGGGATGGCAGTTACAAATCGAATCTTTGACCACTTCAATGGGTGGGAGCAAGGCGTGGAGGGCGCGTGCCATCACGGATTTAGCGGTTCCCCGACGCCCTGCGATCGCCACTCCTCCCAGTCCAGGATCAACCGCCGCTAATAGCAGCGCGAGTTTAATGGCTTCTTGTCCAACAACAGCCGTCAGAGGAAAAGCAGAGACAGTAGAGGAGATAGTAGGCGCAGGCATTAGTTCAATCTTGGCGAGTCCATGTTTTCGGCATCTCAATCCCTACAAGAAATTGTCATGCCAAAACCGTTGTCAGTGGTGCGGAACTCATTGTACTTAAGCTGAAGTTTACAATGAGACTCATTTTAATCAAGCTTATTGTATCAGTTAGGGTGCTGTTCCGTGAGCCAAAAATGCTAGTAACTCCAAGATAGACCCAACATGTTCACCGATACCTTTTATCTCAACTTACCCACGTTAGAGAATTTTATTGAAATTACCAATCCTCTGAATTTTTCCTCTGTACCTCCTGACTGGTACATTGTAATCACTGATATCCGAGGTTCGACTCAAGCCATAGAAGCGGGTCGATATAGGGATGTCAATATCTTAGGGGTATCCTCAATTATTGCCGTCTTAAATCGAGCTAAACATCTGGAAATTCCTTTTATATTTGGAGGAGATGGAGCTTCGTTGCTCATCCCGCCTTCACTGTTTTCTGAAGTTAAACAGGCATTGTTGGCCACCCAAAACATGGCACAACGAGAATTTCAACTAGATTTGCGCGTTGGGATTGTACCGGTGACCACCGTCCGAGACACTCATTATGATGTAAAGGTTGCCAAGATTAGAGTATCACCCAACTATACACAAGCTATTTTTACAGGTGGAGGGTTAACCTATGCCACCGAGTTAATCAAGAACCCTGAAACTAGCGATCTTTATTGTCTCAATACTTCAGAAAATTCTTTTCAAGCCGATTTTTCCGGCTTAGTCTGTCCTTGGCAAGATATTCGCAGTAAGCACGGAGAAATGTTGAGCTTAATTGTGATGGCAACAGTTAGCACAGATGAGGAAGAGGGCTGTATATATAAAGATGTATTAGAAGAAATTTATAGAATTTATGGAAAAAACGATAAATTTCACCCTATCAGTCTTGAACGTATAAGGTTCTCTTTAAACAATCAAATCTTATCCAAAGAAATACAAGTTATGAATCAAGCTAGAAGTATATGGCATAAACAAATCCGTGTATGGTTCAGGAAAGTCACCTTAATTTTGACAAAAATCAAGATTAGACTCGGTCTAATTGATTGGAAACATCAAAAACAGACTCTGATCGCCGATAGCGATTATCAAAAATTTGATGATACTCTAAGGATGGTAATTTCAGGTAACTCGGCTCAACGCGCCAAACTGATTTCCTATCTAGAAAATCAATACAAAATGGGAAAATTAGTGTATGGATTTCATGTCTCTGATCGGGCATTAATGACCTGTTTGGTTTATAAGGCACAGGGTCGCCATACGGCCTTTATCGATGGAGCCGATGGGGGCTATGCTTTAGCAGCAAAGGTGTTGAAAGAAAAACTTAAGCCGAATAGCGAACTAAAAAAGGTATAAATCATGGACTGATGTAGTTGTTCTATAGCTGCTGCCAGGGGCAACCTTGGCGACAGCGAAGCGAGTAATGCGTTTGCGAAGCGGGGCGCGAGAACGCACTAGCGGGACGTAGTCCAGCATGGTACATCAGCAGCAACGCGTAGATCGCGTTTGGCTGATAAAGTAATATTCCTTATAAGAATTTAACAAAAATCCATTTTTTGAATTCACACTCCAAGGTAGACTGATTTTTGCCTATTAATCAGAAAATTTATTAATTTTAGTAAGTCTGAAGAAAATGCATGAATGAAAATAACAAACGAGCTTATTGGCGAGCGAATACAACATTAATTCGCAATCTGCTAATCGTCTGGGCGATTGTGGCACTAGGACTGAGTATTCTCCTCGTTGAACCTCTCAATAATGTGAAGCTAGGTGCCGTTCCCCTAGGTTTTTGGATAGCACAGCAAGGCTCCATTTACGTATTTGTTGCGCTCATTTTTGTCTATGCCTATCAGATGGACAAACTTGACCGTAAATATCTCAAGAATAATGCGGCTCAACCAGAGCAACCAGCACAGACAACAGATATCCATCAGCCTTGAACGGTTGGGGCAAGGCCAATTAAATGGGTATAAACCTTAAACAGAATTAAGACTGCTTCACGTAGTTGAGGTTAAACAATGTCAGTAGAAGTTTGGACTACTGTATTAGTCATCATTTCATTCATCGTCTACATCTATATTGGGTGGCGATCGCGCGTTCAAGATACCAAAGGCTTCTTTGTTGCCGATCAGGGCATTCCTTCCCTGGCTAATGGTGCTGCCACTGCCGCCGACTGGATGTCTGCTGCTTCTTTCATCTCAATGGCGGGGATTATTTCGTTTTTGGGTTATGACGGTTCCATCTTCCTCATGGGTTGGACGGGGGGTTACGTCTTGCTGGCACTATTGCTGGCTCCCTATCTCCGCAAATTTGGCAAGTATACGGTGCCTGACTTTGTAGGCGATCGCTACTACTCGAATATTGCCCGTCTCGTTGCTGTGATTGCAGCCATTTTCGTGTCGATGACCTATGTTGCAGGGCAGATGCGAGGAGTCGGCATCGTGTTCAGCCGCTTCCTGCAAGTAGACATCAACACTGGCGTGATCATCGGCATGGTGATTGTTGCCTTTTTCGCCATCCTGGGCGGCATGAAAGGGATTACTTGGACTCAGGTGGCTCAGTACCTTGTGTTGATCGTGGCTTATCTGATTCCAGCGATCGCCATCTCCATGCATTTAACGGGTAACCCCATTCCTCAACTCAGTTTCACCTTCAGCGACATTATTGAAAAGCTCAATGCGATTCACACTGACCTTGGGTTCAAGGCATACACCCAGCCCTTTGCCAACAAACCGATGATTGATGTGTTGTTCTTCACCATTGCACTGATGGTGGGGACAGCCGGTTTACCTCACATTATCGTCCGGTTCTACACGGTTCCAGATGTTAGAGCGGCTCGTTGGTCTGCGGGTTGGGCACTGTTATTTATTGCCATTCTCTACACCACAGCGCCAGCGTTAGCCTCCTTTGCTCGCTATA
>DATNQL010000842.1:0-20598 GCA_036704025.1 Stenomitos sp. | reverse complement strand
GTCGAGGTCGATGAGAAGAACCTTGTGACCCCGTGCAGAGAGTTGGTAGCCCAAGTTCTGAGTAATCGTCGTTTTCCCGACCCCACCCGCTTGATTGAATAGTGCGATCGCTCGGCTCATAGAGTTGATGGCGTGGCACATCTAGCTTGAGTGCCAGCATACCGTGAAAATGAGCGGCTTTCCTTCATCTTTATCTGTCTAGACGTTATAAGGCGGTGTACTCTTTGAGCCATTGAGTTGGCGAGTTTACCCCACTCGCGGCACCCGCTCACACTAACGAAACCAAGCGCGACTTACATTGCCTTCGTGACAAGAAAAAACATTCTCACGATTTATCCTCTCACCTTCTGCCAAAAGCTCACATATCAACTCAAACGTTGAAGATGAAAGAGAAGGAATCTTACGCTACCGCATGTTTAGTGTGGCGCAAGAATAGCCATGATGATCTATCCGGGTGTAGCTTTAGGGCGCTCGTAGACTAACTTAACTACCTAAACATTGAGTAAACGAAAGTTTGGAGATAAGTAATAATGGCAGAAGTTGAAGCGCTTGTACAGAGTTTGTGGGAATTTGACGACGAGCAACTAGAAGCGCAGATTGGCTCTCACGCTCAAGCTATAGGGGATGATGTGGCTGGACGTGGAGCAAAAGGGATAGACCCAGCTTCCTTGGACTCTATTGATGTGAACGTTGCGGCTAGAGCATCCATCGATCCAAGATTTCTAGATGCTGGTCGGCGGCTTTTTGAGCGCGTAAATCCTTTGGCTTACGAGCTTATGTGCCAACCCCTCGGTGGAGATGACCCGGAGACTCAGAAGATTCTAGATGAAACAATAAATCAGAACTACACTAAAGCGGCTGGAATGCTAGCTCCTGTTTTAGTCAGTGGGTTTGGGTTGGCTCCTGCTGTCGCTACTCTGCTTGCCACTCTAATTATCAAAAAAGTTTCCAAGTACATTGCTACTGGAATTTGCGATACTTGGGAGCAAAGTTTAGTAAAACCTGCAAGCTGAGTTGTATAAAAAGATTAGTAATAAAAATTATGTGAGGAGGCGATCGCAGCACACTGGCAGCCATGCTTTCCCTGCACAGTAGACGCCAAAGCGATCGCTAGCTTCCCATGCTTTCACTTTACAGTTGTCACACCTATATCTCGTTTTCCGATTGATACCGCTGCAAGAGAGACTGAATCAACTGTGATGAGGCACGAAATGTGGTTTCTTGGAGGCGAGAAATTGCTTTTGGAAAGTCTACCAGATTTTGCCGAGCTGCCTCGTCTAACACGCCAAGCAACCCGGTAACTCTTAAACCGCGAGACTGAGCAACTTGTCGTCCTAATGAATCGTCAATGATGACTAAATTTGCTCCTTGCTGTTCTGCTAACACAATTGCAGCTCGTTCACCTGGATCGAGAGCGTCTAAATCGCTATTAGAGGGAACGTCAACGGTTTGAACGACTAACCATTCCGGTGGACGATTACTCCAGTTTTGGACAGAAACAGGCGATCGCGTATCGGATAATTCTTGTTGAACAATTCTGGGGATAAGCACCTGTCCGTAGAGTTGAGGAAGTAGCTCGATTTCACCAATGAGCAACAGGTAACAAATGGGCGACGTATCTGACACGACAATCATAGCGTGTTCAGTTTTCCTTCTTGGCGTAGTTGCTCGTGGGTTTGGCGGTCGGCTTCAAAGTCAGCTTCGTTGTAGTGTAGCTCGACGCCTTTGGCTTTTAGAAATGTATCAACTTCGAGGCGGGTAGGCATCCCCAGTAGCTCTCGCACTTTGCCCGCACTGATTGAACCTTCGCGATAGGCTTCGATCGCAATCATTTCGAGTAGCCTGCGTTCCAAGCTACCCCATTTAACTTCCAACGAGTGCGCTACATCATCGGGTAGGGCAATCTGAATCTGCATGGATGGCTGCTCCGACTGTTACTCCTATCATTGTATTGTTGTCCTGGAGAGTTACGGGCGATCGCACGGGCTGTCTGAAAATTCAGTAGCTTCAGTGCGATCGCAAAGATTTTTATCACTTTCACTGACATCGGGATTATTTAGGTAAGCAGTTAGCCAGCGACAGCCACGGTTCAGCAGCTCATCTAATCCTTCAACTTTCCACAGCAGTGTCGGATTTCCGCTTCCTTCTTCACTTCTATAAACGACAACATATTTTCCATCAGGAGTGAAGCCGACGGATGGATCGGTGCCATCTCCAATATCCCAACGACGACCAATAATAAGGGAAACTTGGGGGTCTGTTAAGCTTAACTGAGCAAGCTGTCGCCCTCTCAAATCCCAGAGTCGCACTATGCGTTCTAGACCAACTGTGGCAATACGCTGTCTATCTGGACTAAAACTGACACGAGACAATGAGTTCATAGTACCTATAATTTTGCCAGTCTCCTTCTGACTTAATAAGGCCTGAATAATAGTAATGCCCTCATCTCCTAAAATGGCTATATGCTGTCCATCTACACTAAAAGTTATCTGTGTAATCCGGCTTTGATATTTTTTTGCGTCTGTTAGCTGCTTTCCTGAAAGACTCCAAATTCGGACTGTATCATCATCTCCTACAGTTACAATGCACTGCCCGTCTGGACTCAGAACGGCTTGGCTGAACCAAATCTGATTACCCTCTAACTCTGCAATATCTTTGAACTCTGAAAAATCTTTGTGAAGCTTGGCTTTGCCGTCAGCCCATTCTACAAAGAGGTACTGCTGTTCACTACTCACAATCTCTTGCTGGTCATTCTCAGCTACCTTCAGTTGTAATCTCGGATATAAATTCCAAAATCTGACTAGATGAATATCGGCTCCATCCCCATCTGGAACTCCTGTGACAAGATAATGTCCATCTTTAGTGAAGCTCATCTTCCCAAAATATCTTTGACCACCCCCTTGACCGATTTGCAGCAGTTCCAAATATTCCCCTAGTTGTCTAACTTGGATAAATTGTATAAATTGTGTTCCTTCCCCACCATCCAATTGCTCTAAAACAGCAATTCTTTGTGAGTCAGGGCTAAAAACAATTTGTTTAATGAAATTTGCCCCTTCTCTAGCAGAAAACCTTCTAATTAAATTTCCTGAAATATCCCAAAAAATGACTGTACTCTGTCCTTCAGGAGAGCTACCCTTTGTAGCAACTATCTGTCCGTTAGGACTAAACAATACCTCATGGATATGATGTTCAGCTTGAGAGAGTTGTGTAATTAATTCTCTCGGTATTCTCCAAAGTCTAAAGGTATCGTCTTCGTCTACTGTTACAAAGTGTTTGCCATCTGGGCTAGGGAATATACGGCTTTCTCCAGAAATGGTGTCAACTTGAGTAATCTTCTCTTCTTCTAGTAATTCCCATAGAGCATCGCCTTTAGGTACTTGCAAACGATTTTGCTCATGGATGCTGTCAAGAAGAGTTTGTAAAGTGAACAGAGGACTAACAGTTGGATAGCTTGTCAAAGGTGGATTATAATTGTTTTTCCAATCTTGCAGTTCTCTCCCCATCTGCATAGCTAACAACAAGGACTCTAAGCCTCGTTCAGTTTCAAACTGTCGGGATGCAATCACACTGCCTAATTCTAGTTCTGCTGCTAATCGACGCTCTTCAGAAATTCGGAGCTGCCTTTTGGTTTCCTCCAGTTCATCGATACGCTTCTGTTTGCTAGTCTCAACAAACTCTACCTCAAGCTTATTCAACCAGTTATTTATATCTGATTCCAGTACTTTCTCTAACAACGCAAGGCGAGGGTCACGAATCCACAGATACTCAGTGTCTCGCTCATTTTTATGCCAATCACTGGCAGCAGGTGTTAACCGCTGTTGCAGAGTTAAGTTTCCCTGCTCTTCTTTGATCCAACCCTGCAACTTGTCCCATCCACGCACCAAGAAATCATGGGCTGGTTCTACATATGACTTTCCTGTCTCCTGCCCTTTTACCAGTAGACGAGCTTTGACCAGACGATCGCTTACCTGCGCCACACGCTTGTTTTCTTCTGGGTCTGGATACACCAACTCAGACTCCGGCACCCGTCGCCGTGCCACTCCTCCCCCCTCGATCGCCACCATCCGCAGCATTACTCGCTTCATTGTTGCTTGGTAGGCTTTGCCTTCTTGTTTCCCAAAGCCTCCACGATACTCATCTTCAGGATCTTTGTCTTCCATGAGCCTGTCGTATTCCTGAGTTGCCCGACGAGTCAGCGCTCCTGCAACTCCGCCGAGTTCCTCATAGTCCTTGATTCGCAAAGCGCGATCGGTGCTACCTGGTTTCCACCGCTCATACAGCTTGGCGTACAATTCACTGAGGGTAAACGAGAGCAACGGCAATGCTCCTGGCATCTGCCCCACCTCATCAATCAACTTCCCCACCAACTCCGGTGGCTCAAAGTACAACGCTTGCTTCAGGGCTGGTCCCTCGATCGCCTGTCGTAATTCATCCAAATTCATTGCCCGCACAGGGAATCGGGCATCTTTCCAGTAAGCCGAAAGGGGTGAGGAAAGAAAACGCGGTTCAAAATCCGAGCGAAGCGTTAACACAATATGCAACAGCTTTTGGCATTCAACAATTGCCCCTCTAAGCACCTGCAAAAACGGTAGCCAAGGTTGGGGTTCAGCAGCACGTTCACCAACTGTCTCGTTGGGAGAATCGCCCTCCTGCCTATCACCGCCATGAGTTCCTGTTTGACTCTCCTGGCTCATCGTAATCAACTCTTCAAACTGGTCGATTGTTAACAGCAACTTGGCATCGGGATGAGTTTCGCTCCACTTTCTAATAACACGGGTGAGGTGTTGTGGCTCATTCTGGAGTCTATTACTCAGAGATTCTAGCTTTTCAAAAATTACCCGATAAAGCTGCGATAACTGTTCCTTTTCTTGGGGATGGCGACACAAAGCCAAAAGCTGCTTGAAATAATCCTCAACGAGCAAAAGTTTAGCTTCTGGCTTGGCACTGTTCCAAGACTCGGCTAGTTTGACAAACGCTGCATCCGTTGGTTCGTCACCATCATCTTGACCACTTTCATCCTTGGGTTTGAACACCTCATCTAGAAAACTCACTTGAGAAAGTTGCTCGATCAGTTCCGGCTTTTCGATAGGCAGAATAGCTCGTGCTAAAGCTATAAATGGATACCGATCCGGACGCATTGGAGCGAGGATGTACCATTTTGATTCCTGCCTCAAATCAGGAATCAATCCGGCTTTAACTAAACTGGATTTACCAGAACCCGAAGCTCCCAAAACAACCGTCAGAGAACGATTGGGTTGAGAGAGGCGACGCTGGAGTTCTTCAATTAATATCTTTCGACCAAAAAAGAAGTTGGCGTGTTTTTCATCAAACGATGCCAACCCGCGATAGGGATTATTGCTCTCGTTCAGGAGTGGCGCAGGCTTAAGTTGCTCGGACGTGAATCCAGGTCTAGTAAAGACAAACTCTCCTCTGTCATACTCTAGCCTCATGGAATAGATTCCAGGTCTTTGACGTTCGCCAGACAACTGGCTGACCTGCTGCTCTAGGTACAAATACAGCTCGTGGGCAGTAATTACGCCATCCTGAATTAAATCTGCTTTGTTTTCCCGCAATCCTTCCAGTAGTGCCAGCGCAAACGGAGAATGCAGTTCCTGCTTCTCATCTGCAACTGCACCACGCTTGTCCTGGGCCAATTTAGCAACATCTAGCGCTTCCTGGTCATGCGCCGCCGAGGTCATCACCTGCCATGCCGGGTAGCGAATGAAGCGATCGTAGTGTTCCCGCCGAACCGTTTCCAGTATGAGAATCATTTCCCGGCGACCTGCCCAGCGAAAAGTTCCAGCAAAGCAGCAGTCCAGAATGACTAATAAATGATGACACTCCAGTTTGCTCAGTGCCTCATACACTTTAGACATGGGCAAAAAAGAGTCCTGCTTCTGCGAGTCTGCATCCTGCGGTACTAAATATCCTTCTGGTCCATCTTGACCGTTGCGGGGAATGCCATGACCGGCAAAGTAGAAAATTAGGCGATCGCCTTTCGTGGGCTTGAGTTGATTAGGAAGGGTATCATCAAGTAGCGTTTGAAGCCCTGTCAGCGTGGCTGCGTCGTCAAACAGGCGAACGACATTTTCAGGTTCATATCCATACTCTGTTTCTAGCAGATCGGCAAGCGCCCTAGCATCACTGACTGGTGTCCTCAGGTTTTGGATGCTTTCGCTCTTGTAGCGATCGATTCCGATGACGACTGCTAGGTTGCGATCGAAGTTTGTTTTGTCGTATTCCCACGCCATAGCTCATCCTACTAAAGTATTGAATGGTTTCTCGTAATTTGCTATTAATTGTTGAAGTTGTTTAAAAGCTTTCTTCCACAAAATACGTGATTAATTTCACTTTCATTTGCTTTAATTCGTTGGCATAAAAAGCTTGAATAAAACCTTTCGCACCGGGTTTAGGATGAAACATAAATTCGCCAATCATTTGAGGTGAGCTAAAGAGCCGTATCTCACCTATACCAGTCTCTTTTCCAGGAATAAATGGATGACTCAATTCAGTTTTACCTGGTATTAAGCCCTTCAGCATGACCTCAGGTTTTAAGAGTATTATTGCATCAATATAACCTGACGCAGTAATTTGAATTGCATAGACATATACTGGAGACTCCGTAGTATTTTTTAGGCAAATTTGAAGGAGAGCATTGTTTTTAATAGAGTATCCCTGCATCTCTCCAATGGCTTGCTCATGAACGAGTTCAAGCGATGCTACACTCTTGCCACTGAATACAGTAACATCTATACTAGATTCAGCTTCATTGATTTTAAGAACAGGCATCCAGTAAGGGAGAATATTTTCTAGCTCCCACAGAGCATTTTTTGAAAAGGGAATTATTCCTTCAAGTAAGTGAAGCTGTGAAAGTTCATTTATAATTAAAACCGCTCTCTCAAAGTTTCCTTCAAGAATCACCAATCTGTACTCTAAGTAAAGTGATTCAGGACTAGACGGCTTGAGGATAATTAGCTGCTCAACAAGCTCTTTGAAGGTTGGAAAGTCGCCTCTTTGCAATGCTGAAAATGCACGAGCTTTGAGTGCATCAAAGGTTTGATTTCGTAGCGAAATCACCATTTCGCCTCGGTCATCCCAATAGAATGAGCCGAAGTCTGGTGTCTGCTTAGATTCTGAAGCCTGCCCAACTTTTTGCTGAATGAATAAGCCGAGTTCTGAGGAAGTAATCAAACCATTGCCATCTAGATCTGCTTTACCCCAGTTGAAACCATCAATCAGCGTTCCAGTGAATAAGGAGTGACCAGGAACAGGTCCACCATCTAATGCTGGTTGCTCACGACGTGCCGAAGTAATGACCTTACGACTAATCCGACTGCTAACATCCTTCTCATACCGAACAGCATCTCGAAAGCTTTTCATCGCTTCGCCCAAAGCAAAGCCGCTGTGACAAGAGTCCAAAATGACGAGAATATGCCTTACTGGAAGCCTACTGACAGCCTTTAGAAACGAATCAATTTCAATAAAATCACCCCAGTATTCCTTTAAACCTCGCGCCTCTACAGGAACAAGAAACCCTGTTTCACCACAAACTTTGTCACAAATAGTATCGACGCGGGTATGACCATGACCTGCAAAAAACAGTACAAGGTTGTCATTATCTTGCAAAACATCACGTATCTGATCTTCAACCAGACTTGTAATTGCAGCTTTTGTAGCATTGCTGTCAATTAGGGGGGGAATGGGAGCATTAAACCCAAGCTTATCAATCAGAACTTGTTGAAAACCGATCGCATCCTGCACGGCATTCTTAAGTTTTTGCCAGTGAACGTACTCGTTGATGCCAATTGTTACGACGAGTGATCGCCCCTGTTTGACAGGTTCAGACTCTACGGCTTCCAGAATCATTGCTCGCTTAAGGTTTTCTGTTTCCTGAGTTCGCTCAGTCATGACTCCGCTCCACGTTATCTCTTAGTTTCCAGCTATCCTGCATGGCATAAAACCTCATACCTGAAGCTGCCACAGCTTTTTCTCACCGACGCTGGTGAGGCTTATACCAGTTTTTTGGTCATACTGTAGCGAATAGTTTTCATTTCTATTCTCTTCAACTCTTCCTCTTCGAGTGTTTCAATACTCCCACCTCTTGCTCTAGCATCTGCTGGAAATAAAAAGAAACGTAGTCTTTTAGGGGATGAAAAAAGACGTAACTCACAAGTGCCTACACTTTCTGGTTGGACAAAAGGATACGTTAAATGTGTCTCTCCTGGTGATAACCCGTTAAATAGAATCTCTTCATCTCTCCACAGTATTACTGGTTTAAAACAACCATTTGAATCGATTTTTATCATATAAATATGCATAGATAATTCTGTAGAATTATGGATGCTCAATCGAAAAATATTCCTATGTTCAATTAGATATCCATAAGTATCACCAAGTTTTATTTCCTTAGCTGCTTCTAGTTGATCCGGTGTTCCATTTGCATCTCTCACAAGGACAGTTACTTCAAGAACAAAGTTTGTTTCTGGAATTGCTAGCACATCTGTCCAGCAATAAAGCTGTTCTCTAAGATCCCAAAGGTCACTTTGAGAAAGCGGAATTAAACCTTCACTTGAATTTAGATATGAAAGTGTTTCTATAATCTCAATAACTCTTTCAAAATTGTTTTCATAAAATCTTAGCCTGTATTCCAAATAGAGTGTTTCAGGGCTAGAGGATTTGAGTTCAATAAGTTGTTCTACAAGTTCTTTAAAAATTGAGAACTCTCCAGCCTGAAGAACTGAAAAAGCGCGAGCTTTCAGCGCATCAAAGCTTTGATTTCGTAATGAGATTACCATCTCACCTCGGTCGTCGAGATAAAACGATCCAAAGTCTGGCGTTTGCCTTGACTCAGAAGCTTGACCGACTTTCTGCTGAATGAACAGACCCAATTCTGAAGAAGTGATTAGTCCATTACCATCCAAATCTGCTTTGCCCCAGTTAAACCCATCAACCAATGTGCCAGTAAATAGCGAGTGACCAGGGATAGGTCCGCCATCTAATGCCAGTTGCTCCCGTCGAGCAGAGGTAATGACTTTACGGCTGATCCGACTGCTGAGGTCTTTTTCATAGCGATTCGCACTCTTATAAATCCTCATTGCTTCGCCAAGTGCAAAACCACTATGGCAGGAGTCTAGAATAACGAGGATATGTCTTGCTGGAAGTCTACCGATGGATTTAAGGAGTGGCTCAATCTCAATATAATCAGCCCAAACTTCCTTTAGTCCTCGTGCTTCTACTGGAACAATAAACCCTATCTCTTCAACCCTGTCTCCCACCTTGTCTACACGGGTATGTCCATGCCCTGCAAAGAACAGCACTAAGTTGTCGTCTTCCTGCAACTCCTCTCGGAGTCGATCCTCAATAAGGGATGCGATCGCTGCTTTAGTAGCAACCTCATTGAGCAATGGTGGTATCGGTGCAGAAAATCCCAGCTTGTCGATGAGCGTTTGCTGAAGCCCGATCGCATCCTGCACGGCATTCTTAAGTTTTTGCCAGTGAACGTACTCGTTGATGCCAATCGTTACGACGAGCGATCGCCCCTGTTTGACAGGTTCAGACTCTACGGCTTCGAGAATCATTGCTCGCTTAAGGTTTTCTGTTTCTTGGGTTGGCTCAGTCATTGCTCCACGTTATCTCTTAGTTTCAAGCTATTCTGCATGGCATCAAACCTCATACCTGAAGCTGCCACAACTTAATCTCTAGGTCATCGCCGCCACTAGCAATTAGGCTGCCGTCAGGGCTAAAAGCAACGGCACGAACCTCTCCTAGATGTCCCGTGAGGGTTTGCAATAACTTCCCTGTTGCTAAATCCCAAACCTTCACGGTGTAATCCCCACTAGCACTGGCAATTTTTGTACCATCAGGACTAATGGCAACGCACCAGACTCGACCTGCATGACCGTAGAGAATGTGAGGTTGCTTCTTTGCCCCAGTAGCCAAATCCCAAAGTTTTATAGTTCTGTCTGCTCCACCACTGACTAGCGTCTGACCATCAGGACTAACAGCCAGTGATAAAACTTCACTTAGATGAGCATGTTCAATTACGTATAGTGGTTTCTTTGAGTTACCACCAGAACCCCAAACTTTAATATTGCTACTTTTGCTGCCGCTAACCAAGACCTGTCCATCTGGACTGAAGGCAAGAGCAAGAACGGAACTATCGTGAGCTGCAACGGCGTACTTCCGTTTTCCACTCTCTAAATCCCATAATTTGACTGTCCCTTGTGTACTAGCACTAGCACTGGCGATAATATTTTCTATAGGACTAATAACAATGGCATTGAGAACCGTTGCAGGGTTATCAGATGTCTTAATAGTGCATTGCGGCTTGCCCGTCTGCAAACTCCACAGCTTAATTATGCTGTTAGCGCTGGCACTGGCAATGATTCCACCATCTGGGCTGATTCCAACACTCTTAACTCGCTGCTCGTGACCCTTCAGCATATGAATTAGCTGCCCAGTTTTCACGTCCCATAGTCTGGCAGTCTCGTCATTACTGCCGCTAACAATTGCTTGTCCATCAGGACTAAAGGCAAGAGATCGAATCCAATCGGAATGACCTTGGAAGGAGGTTATGTAATTCCAAGTATTTGCTGGTTTTATTTCTGATGGTAAATCTTTTGAAGTAGAAGCTGGCAGCTCGATCTGATTTAAGTTTTCTTTTTTCTTTATAACTGGAATTAAATGCTCAAAAAATAGAGGTCTTTGTATGTCGTCTGGAGAGGGAATAGCAATCATCTTGCGATGCTGAGTAGATGGCGATGACAATTCCATCTCAATTGCACTGCAACCCAGTTTATATGCCTTTTCAATAGACTTGCCAGCACCAATGCCGTCATAGAAACCCACAGCAAAAGCGATCGCTGCCTCATCCAGAATCTGGCGATTCATGCCAATTACATAGTTGATATGCTGGACAATTGCCTTTGCTTGAGCTTCTGAGTAACAAGCATTGAGTAAAACACATTCAACTTTGTCTGCAAAGAGTTCAAACAATCTAGACAGGGTTTCACCATCAACGGTTTTTTCTTTGCCATCGTCACCTTCTAAAACCAAACCTTCATCGCCAGTCCCATGCCCACAGAAGTGAACAATCTGCGGCTCAACATCTAACAAGGCGCGTGTCAGGTCAATAGGGCGTACTGCTCCCCGCACTTCGATGCGAAATTCATCGCGATTTTGCGATCGCCTTAAACCTTCTCGAACATCACGGATTTCGCGATCCAGATCGAGAACCGAAGTCCCTTTAGGATTAGAGGCCAGCATCAAAATTGTCTTCACCTTATCAATTCCTACACGAAAGTTTTAGGCTTTGCTATCAGCTAATTGAACAACCTGGTTTTGATGGCAGAAGAGACTGTCAAAAGCTGGAAAGTAGTTCACTAAAATTATCAACTTTAAACTCTCAGCTATTTGACAGCCTCACTCCGAATTTATTACTTGGCGATCGTAAATGTCACCTGCTTGGTTAGCCACTCAGCATTCGGCTCGTGTTCGGGAATCACTGCACGGGCTAACAGTGGCGGATTATCAACATCAGCCCCTATAGTACTCAACAGGTTGTTGAGAGGATTGACATCCGTAGATTCTCCTCTTGCTGCACGTTCTTCTGCTTTGCTTTGGAGCTTTTCTTCAAGATTGCCTCTTCTTTGACCCAAATCTACATCAAGAGCAGGCAAGGTTAGCCATTGGAAGTTAGCAAGTCCGCGAGTTGCAAACAGTTTGAGTGTTTCTTTGGCTTGCTTGTAATCCTCTCCTTCCGGCAAGGCAACACGCATTTTGAGGTGTATTTGTTGATTAGCGTTTAGCGGAAAGAAGATATCTTCAATCCCACCGATAGGATATTGAGAAATAGCCCAAGTGGAGTCTAGATCGAGAACAGCAATATTGAGCGGTTGAGAAAAAATATTCTTAACCCGTAGAAACACCCGTTGATCGTGTTTTAGGACGATGTTGTTTGGATTGATAAATGGCTGTCTTTTATCGTCTACCAATTCAAGTTCAAGATAATCGGTAAGTTCCGAATCAGGATTATCGAGTACCTGAACAGCTTGATACTTCGCTAAATGAACTAAGCGCTTAACTACTCCAACCGCCGCATCTTGAGCATCAATTTGTAGTGGCGTTCCTAAGTTTTTGAGAGGAGTTTCACTCGAAAATTCGTACTCACCATCTCTGCCAACCGCAACTTGATAGTGAGACTTTAGCTCATCGCCTGCTTTCACTTCAACAACCCAACCATTCCCTGCTAAAGCTTGCCGAACTTTCTCTAAAGCTTCCTTTTGTTTGTCAACCAACTCGGCTGGTAATTGATGCTCCTTATCACCAGCCTCTTTGTTATCTAACAAAAGGACTCGACGCACGAGATCGACAGGTGCAGATACCATGACAGCAGGAGCGCCTGGTTCAATTTTGATTTCTGCTCCAACCTCAATGCCTCCCTCTTTCGGTTCCAGAACTCTAGCCACTGATGTCGAGGCTTGAACCTCTACGATTTCAACAATCGCCAATTGCTGTTGCTTTTTGGAAAAATCTGTTGCATTCAGTGGGTAGATGGCAAATCGCGTACCGCTACTGAGTCCTTGAGCTAACCCGGCATTCAAAGTGATTTGCTTTTGGTTAGAATCTACACTGCCAACAGTCACACTGTAGTGATGTGGTAAGGTTCCGTCTCCAAACACGGCGCGAGTGCCATCACCGACTAACATGGGTAACTGTTGGGGAAACTTACTCTGAATTTGAGCGCAAACGCGATCGTACAGCTTTCTGAAACTCAATCCTGTAGAACTAGTCGCCAGAGTCTGAATTAGCCAGTAAGTCAGCGCTCCATGTCGCTCCTTACCGTCAAACGCATACTCGTAGGCATACTCACTGGGACGGCAGGCTGCCAAAAGAACATAATTATTTGATGGAGGAACCCATGCAATGTCACCATCTAGTCCTCCAGTTTGAGTCTTCCAGTTTGCAATCAACTCCTCACGCGAAGCAACCAAGCTTTCCTTATCTGGCGGTGCTGTGTCGGTTCCATCTCCTGCTCGGATAGCAGCATCACCTCGGGTTGCTCCTCCAGAGTGACAGCTATCCAGAATCACTGTGACAATCAACCCTTTGTCCGTCATCCGCTTCAACAGCGTCGTCAACTCCACATCGAGTAGGTAGCGGCCTCCAGCGCCAATATCCATTGGCACAATACCTTCATCGTATTGGTCAGCCCCCCCCCTCAGTTCTGGATAGATGGTTGTCGCCCGTCCTCCATGTCCGGAGTAGTAAATGTATACCTGCTCTCCTGGTTGCGCTATTTCGGTAATGGCATTAAACTTCGCCACAATATTTTCATAAGTTGGTTCCGGGTCTTTGGTTTCGATTGTTTCAGCAACTTCAGGATTCGGAGAAGTCAGCTTGAAAACCCGCTCGGCTGGAATCTTCAGTGTCTCTAAGAGGTAGCTTGCTACAAGGTTAATGTCCCGGACAGCCCCTTTAAGATTCTTGTACAACCGATTAGGGTTATAGCCATCAATGCCAATTAATAAAGCGTAAATATTCGGTGTTTGCTCAGGTTGGTCAGCCATTTTTACTTTATCGCTCCAGTGTCTTTGTCTAACTCAAAGCGTTGCTGCACCAGCAGAGTTCTGGAGCTGCAAATTCAAGCTCTTCAGAAAGCTCTGCCAAGTCAGCAACGCATCTTTCAGTTCAAGGTTTGGTTAACTCACTCAGGAACAGCTCAAGCCATTTGTTGGAGAGTGTTGGGTCCAACAATTCCGTCTGCGACTAAACTCTTCTTCTGCTGAAATTCCTTAACTGCTTTGTCCGTCCCCGGTCCAAAGACCCAATCGACTGAAACTGTTATTCCTGCTTTCTGGAGTGACTCCTGAAGCTTTTTAACATCAGACCCTTCCATCAACGGTCGGCTGAGTTTCAGTACTCTGGGTTTTTCGTCCCACGGTGCCCGATCAAAACCTAGCGCTGGCGATCGATTTAGGGCACTCTCTGTTTGAGGTCCGAAAGCACTATCCTCCGAAATCTTTTCGTTCGGATGATTTTTATTCCAGAGTTTCTGGAGAGCCAACATGGCTGTACCACGAATATCTTTAGTGCCTCCTCCCACAAAATCAAAGTGAGGCTTGTCGTTGGGGCCGAACCACCGCCAACCATGACGCTCAAGATAAGGTTTCCAGCCGAGATGATCGTTAATATCCAGCGCCAACCCACTTTGATGATTGCTTTTTCCAGGGAGAGCAACACGAGTAAAGCCGCAACCTATGCCCCATCGATGCAAAAGAAGTTGTTGGGCAATTGTGCGGTAGGCTGAGTTGACATGCATCTTAGTGCCACGCTCTTGAATCGCCTTCTGCAATCCCAGCTTGGCTTGAGGTTGCAGAAAGGGAAAAGCTGCATCTTCAAGTTCCACATTCAGATCATCAAAGCTAACCAGAGCATCCGGAAGAATGAGATTCATCTGGTGAATCAATTGCTGCGATAACCCATTAACAACAGAGGTTGAGCAGCCAGGAGCATTTTTAAGCAATCCATCATAGCCAGGTTTAGCTCCTGCACGAGCCTCTCCTTCATGAATTTCAAAACAAGGCTCAAAATCAAATTCTGATGGTTGATTTTGTGCATCAACAGGTGTATCGCTCATTGTAATCTCCAAATTTTCAGTAAAGTAAAATGAAGCGTTGGACAGCTAGTGGAGGTACTAGCAGTTACTGCCGTTTCATCACGGTAATGGTATTAAATTCACTTGCCTTAAATGCCCAATATTCTTCGAGTTTCAGCACCAACAATCCCATCCACAGCCAGCCCTTTTTGTTGCTGAAACTGCCTCACTGCCTTGTCAGTATCATTGCCAAAGAATCCGTCAACCTGAATATTGAACCCAGCTTTAATTAAAGCTTGCTGAACTTGTCGCACCTCATCTCCTTGCACAAGAGGTTGACCGGGTTCAGCTAAGCGCAGCACACCTTCTGGCTTCCAATGCAACGACGCTTCCCAAGGCTGACTCAAAAACAATGCTCGTTCAGCTCTCCTCCTGCGAGACAAACCCAGTAATGATTGACCGCCTGCCTTGTCCCATCTCGGAAATTGGTCAGCAGCTTCCTGAAACTTTCCTTCATTCAAAAGCTTCAAAAGCGTTGACTCAAACAGGGCATGTGCGCCCACGTTGTAACTAAAACACACTAAAGCTGAAAATTGATTGTCGTTGATTTGTACTTTGACAGCATTAGCTACCGCCGTTTCAAATTTTCCAAGTTCTTTTTTCAGCATTTCCTCCGCTTGGGCGACGGTAATTTTCATGCCTTGATAGACACCTTCTGTGCATCCCCAACCGATAGTCAATACATTAACTGGATCGCGATAAGCTTCTACATAGACTCCTTGGGGTCCTTGTTTCAACTTGTGCAAACCCTCAAATGCTTTGATTAACTTCAGTCCCTCTTGGTTGATTTTCCTAATAGCTGCTTTAGGTTCAGGTACCTCAGGAGGAACTGCGTCATCAGGTGTGATTGTAAATGTTTCAGCCTGAGTGAACTGCAAAGCTTCAATGAGCGCTTGCACCTGTCCTTCTGTTTCTATAACCTGAATTGGCTGGTCGTCTTGCATTTCGTACACGCGACCATCCTTAAAGATTTCAAGCCATCTTGACATTCTAGGTTTTCCTTTTTAAAAGGTAAATTTGGTCAAAAGAGGCATCCTGAAGATTCAGAGCGCCGAGTCTGAGCCTGCCTCTCACAACCCATTGAGAAGAGTGTGTTAATTGATACTTTTTTCAAAGTTTTTTTTGCGGCAAGTGATTTTTATTACTACGCTTGTTGTCAGGCAGATTCCGGAATCTTCTGTAAACCTTTACAAAATTTCATTCTTTAGGTAGGTGACAAACTTAGTAGCTTAAGAAAGAGACCTTGGTGTTTCTCATGTCACACTTTTCAACCGAATGTCTCGGAAACGGTCGTTTATCAGACATCAATTCTCGCTCAATTGCCAACCCCTCAAATCCACGTTGTGTGTGTCTCTTAACTCGTATCTCAATCAGTGTCTTGTGAGACAATACTAGAGATGAGTTGCGAGACATTTTCTAAGAGTGAAGATAGGATACGCCCGTGTCAGTCGAGATGAGCAAACGTTGGATTTGCAAATTGACGCACTAAAAGCTGCTAGTTGCGATCGCATTTATACAGACAAGGCCAGTGGAGCGAAGCAATCACGCCCTGGTCTTGACAAAGCCCTTGAACAACTTCGCAAAGGTGATAGCCTCGTCGTGTGGCGACTCGACCGTTTAGGACGTTCACTCAAGCATTTGATAGAGGTAGTGGAAGACCTCAACGCCAAAGACATTGGATTTACCAGTCTGACCGAGAGCATCGATACTACCACCAGCAACGGAAAGTTAATCTTTCACATCTTCTGTTCTCTAGCCGAGTTTGAGCGTAACATCATTCGCGAGAGAACGATGGCTGGATTAGCAGCAGCTAGAGCTAGGGGAAGGAAAGGTGGTAGGAAACCGACTGTCACAGAGAAAAAGATTGCGGCTGCCCAGAAGCTGGCAGACACAACGACAGACTCCATCGCCGACATCTGTACGTCTCTGGGAATCAGTCGCAGCACGTATTATCGACGCACTCGCCCCCAATAGTTGAATGAGCGTGACAACTAGCTACTGGTTGGGGATACCATTATGGAGTCAAGCTGGGTGAGCGTGCTCCTCAACAGTGGTGAAATGCAAGGGAAGAGTCATCATGAAGTCAATCACTTCGACCGCGCTAGCCGAGTTTCTCTCTCAACCCAACATCGAAGCTTCACCTGCCTGGGAGTTAATTAACGGGCGTGTTATCCAAAAACCCATGCCGACCCTGTTTCACTCACGGCTACAACGCAATCTGGTTAACTATATCAATAGTCATACTGAGGAGTTTGAGGCTGTGCAAGAGCTACGCTGTCTGGTACCTCCCTACTCGCCGGTGCCGGATATTTCCGTCGTGGCGCTGGAGCGTCTGCCGGAGGAGGACGGACCGTTGGATGGAGCGCCGGACTGGCTAATTGAAATTCGCTCGCCCGATCAAAGCACTCTAGACTTACAAAGCAAGATTCTCCACTGCCTCAGCAACGGGACACAACTAGCCTGGTTAATCGATGCAGCTCGTCAACAGATTTGGGTTTGGCAGGGAGATGACCTGCCTAGGGTGTGTTCGGGAGCGGACACTTTGCCACATTTGGGCGAGCTTCCCTCCCTTACGGTTAACGCTGTGATGGCTATGACTCGCCGACAATAAGGCGAACGAGCGCTCTTGTCGGGTGCGTTACGATTCCTTTAAAGTGCTTTTTGTCCCATTTAAAGTCTAAAAAATTGGGAGTCTGGAAGGTTGGGAAATTCGTTCTCTTTTCGCTCTTTTTATTGTCCCAGATAAAGAGATGCCTATTTGGGACACAAAAATAATGAGCGACGACACCGGGAGTCAAGAATTTAAGACGGTCAGGGTTAACGAACATTTGTACTGTTTTCCGTTAAGGCAGTAAACTAATTCTGAACCGTTCGCTTCACATTCATGCCGTGGTGTACTCCTACAAAGTACGGACTGACCTAATTCCAACTACAGAACAAGACAAAAGAGCTTGTGCCGAACGGATATTTCAACGACAACCAGCTCTGCTGGAATTACCTCTGATTCTCGTCCCAGAGCATCTTCTTCATATCCCAGAAGAATTTCGTCAGCAGAAGGCCGTTGTAATATCTGCCTTAAATCGATGGATGACACGAGCAAAAGAAGAAGACTTCCGACTGAATGTTGAGCGACCTTGGATTCCCACAGCAGAGATATACATCCCTGACACTATTAGGGGAAAAAGATTTTTCAAAATCGCTAAAGCGATCGGAAAAATTCCCACCCTTGATGTCGTCCCTAAAAACCAGAACCAGGCTTACTGGCTTCTGACCCTGCGCTACTTCTGGCAGGCAAGAGGAGTACTTTTCGCTCATAAGCTTTTGGGAATCATTCCCAACCCAATAGAAGAACAAGGCATTCTCTTGCGTTACTTACCAGAAACGAGCCTTAAAAACCTGGAATTAATTACGGACATAGACTTAGCTTGCTTCTTTCTTCTAGTTAGGGGAGGGCGATACATCAGAGAGTGGGCAGCAACAAAGAAGATTCGCTACCCCTTCAAAAGCCCGATGGATCTATTCCTGAAAATTCAAAGGCAGAGTTTTCTAATGAGTTGGAAAGTGGGTCCAGATAACTCAGAACCCGCTTGGTTATCTAATGCACAACAAAGAGATAACATCTCTGCCCGGATACGACTTCTGAAAAAGAAGCGTTGGCTAGAACCGGCTGCCATGAGACAGCCTTACTTAGAGATGGAACAAGCCTATCTTGACTTTCTTCAGAAATCCGACTGGTACGGTTACTGGCTCCTGGCACTGCGAGACCACTTTGACGAAGAGCAATTTGAGGAAAAGCTTCTCAGCGGTCACTGGCAGGATTACATCAATGCTTTGAAAGCTGGGAAAGAGCTATTTGTCTCGGAGTTCGACTGGCGTGGGGGACAACCCTACAAAACAAGGACAACCAGCCAGGTGCAACGAGTTGAAGGATTTATAGACTTACTGGGCTATATTCACTGGCGCTGGCTGTAATATTTCTTAACAACTTCAAAAAAACCGCTTCAGTAACTGTTCGGGTTGGTAGTGTCTATAGCAACCTCTCAAATGTTGATAGACAACAGCCCGTCTCATGATTAGTTGGCTCCTACCAATAAAATTATTAACTTTAGGCACTTTAAGAGAAAACTTTTTTTTAAACAAAGTGCAAACAATTCAGAAGAATTAAATTAAAAAAAAGATATTTTATCGAGTTCTACTCGATAGTTTTTTATAAAAATTTGTGCAGTACCAATGGGGGATGGTCATGCACAATTTATCGCTAAAATTTTTATATATAATCCGAGATTGAGGAAGGGAAAATGCATCGAGTTGTTGGTTATGCGCGAGTGTCTTCTCGCGAACAAGCGATTGACTCTCATGCCTTAGAGCAACAAATAGCTAGATTGGAAGCCGCTGGTGCTACGAAAATTTTTCAAGATATCCAATCGGGAAGGCGAGATGACCGACCGGCTTTGAAGGAACTAATGGATTTGGTCCATAATCGGGAAATTGATGAATTGAGGATTACTAGAATTGACCGACTTGCTAGGTCCTTAACTAAACTTCGGGAGTGTATTGATGTCTTTCAAGAAGCTGGTGTCAATCTCAGAATTCTAGACCAGCAAATCGACCTCAGCACACCACAAGGAAAATTGATGGCTAATGTCTTAGGGTCTCTAGCAGAATGGGAAACCGATTTGCTATCAGAACGAACTCGACATGGCAAACAACATCGCAGAAATCAGAAAAAAGCCTGTGCATCATCTCCTTGGGGTTACCGAGTTGTTAACGACAAATATGAACTAGATAATCGCCCCTTTCTCTGCCTGCTCTTAAATCGACCCGCCAACTATCTAGACCTTTACAACGAAGCTCTCGAAAAGCTTCCGGGTCTAACAGTACAGCAAATTTGTCGAGACACTATTGAGATATTTTTTGAGGAGAAAAAGCTAAATCAGGCAGTCCGAACAATTTTCAAAAAATATGGCCTCGCCAAAATAAGTGCCCACAGAAACGGTGTCGATGGCATATTTCATTGGACATCCGGTGCCTTTAAGCACTGGTTAATTAATCCAGTGCTGTGTGGGCATACTGTTTATTTTAAAAAAGTCTCTACAGGCCAAGGTAAAAGGAAGCTAAATGCTCCAGAAAATTGGCAAATTATTTCTGATACTCATCCTGAACATCGCTTGCTTACTGATGAAGAAGCTCGCGAAATCAAGCAAATCATTAAATTCAATTCCAAAGTGGGTCCTTTTAGCTTTAACCAAGACCCTTCTCGACCTGATATTTATCGAGAACACACCTATCAAAGCGGACTTGTTTTCTGTGCTGAATGTGGTTCTAAGTGCATATCTAAAAGTGCTAAAAGAAAACAAGGACACTATTACTACTTCGCCTGTAGATATGCCGGCATGGGCTGCGGAAACCTCAAATCGATTCGCAAGCAAATGATTGAAGATGTTTTAATTAAGACCTTAGTAATGACCTCTGTGTCCCTCAGTCAGGATTCTAACGCTCAACGCTTAGACTCTCCAGAAAAATCCTACAAACTGAAACAATTAGAAGCTCGGCTGGAGGCTCTTGAAAAGATTCCGGGCTTTGACCCTGACATGGAAAATCTCAAAGCCAAGACTCGTCAACAAATTGCAGAAGAAATTAATCCATTTTTGTCCGAATCCCTCACGTCTAAGACAGCCGAAGAGATTATTCGAGCTGGCAACAACTTAGCCATCTGGCACACCCTGAGTAACGACGATAAGTTCAAAGTTTATCGACAAATCATCCAAAGAATCACTATCCACAACGGAGTAGTGAAATCGGTAGTTCTCAAAATTTCTAATTGAATTCATCGAGGTTTTATGAATCCCAAAGAAACTTTTTATCTCACTAAGCTGCGCTGTGAAGTCGCCATGCAGCAAGCTGTACAAGAGTGGCAATCTTCACCACGATTCGAGATTATT
>DATNQL010000841.1:0-9544 GCA_036704025.1 Stenomitos sp. | reverse complement strand
AAGATTTTTAGGAGCAAAACTTAAGCTATAAAAAAGCTGATTGATTCAGTTTGAAGATCATCAAATCTCTTGGATGAACATGCCTTCTCTCCCTACTCTATGTCGCCAGAGAGATTAATAGCCCAAAATTTTCATGCTATAAGAAATAGTCTCTACCTAGAAAAATTCAGTGGAAAAGGTTAAGTTAGCCTACTCTAAGAGCGGGTGGGACTCTGTATTGTTTTGAATCTAAAAGTGGAACGGATCGGGCGGCTGGGTTGGCTGTCCAGATAGCCTTTCACTGAAATCTCTTCTTGATTCACTACGCACATTAAATGTGCGCGGTTAGGTTGGTGCCGTTCGCGAGATAGGCGTGTAATGCGTAGGCGATCGCAAATTTCAATTCAAGTGCAACCACACTGAATCAATCATGTGGCTCAAACGTTTAGGACTAAAATCATGTTTACTGAAAGAAATGATATTGCCGCTAAACCCAAGATTTCTTATGTTATTTTGATTGCTGGTGCAGCAGCACTCGGTGGCTTTTTGTTCGGGTTTGATACGGCTGTGATTAATGGTGCCGTTGGAGCACTGCAAAAAGCCTATAACGCCAGTAGTGGAATGACAGGTTTTGCCGTGTCCTCAGCGTTGCTGGGTTCTGCACTGGGAGCTTTCGTTGCTGGACCCCTCGCCGATCGCCAAGGACGCATCAAGACAATGGCGATGGCATCCGTTTTGTTTACCCTCAGTGGTATTGGTTCCGGTATGGCATTTGGCATCTGGGATTTTATCTTCTGGCGTGCCTTGGGTGGGATAGCCGTCGGTATGGCTAGCGTGATTGCACCAGCTTATATTGCAGAGGTGGCTCCCGCTCACTTACGAGGACGACTGGGTTCGCTCCAACAAATGGCAATTGTAGTGGGTATCTTCATGGCACTACTGTGCGACTACTTCATTGCCTTGGGGGCAGGCGGGTCAGCCGAAGCACCCTTCTGGTTTGGAGTACCAGCTTGGCGCTGGATGTTTTGGTCAGAAATTCCGCCCGCAATTCTCTATGGTGTAGCGGCTTTGATGATTCCCGAATCCCCGCGATATTTGGTGGCTCAAGGTCAAGACCGGAAAGCGGCTGAGGTTCTCGCCAAAGTTGTGGGGGGTGACGTGTTCTCCAAAGTTGAGGAAATTCGCCAGACGGTTAATATGGAGCGCAAACCTCAGTTTTCTGACCTCTTGAGTCGGCGGGGTGGCCTATTACCGATTGTCTGGGTGGGAATGGGTCTGTCTATCCTTCAGCAGTTTGTGGGTATCAACGTCATCTTTTATTACAGCAGCATTTTGTGGCAGGCGGTTGGATTCTCAGAACGGGATTCGCTGTTAATTACGGTAATTACAGGTGTGGTTAACATTGTGACCACCTTTATTGCGATCGCTTCCGTAGACAAGTTTGGTCGCAAGCCTCTACTGCTGTTGGGGTCAATCGGGATGACTGTCACTCTAGGAACACTGGCGCTTGTCTTTGGCAATGCGGCGATCGACCCTGCCACCGGTAACCCTAGCTTAACGGGTTCCTCTGGAATCATCGCCCTCCTAGCCGCTAACCTCTATGTCGTCTTCTTCGGCTTCTCTTGGGGACCAATTGTTTGGGTGTTGTTAGGGGAAATATTTAACAATAAAATTCGAGCGGCGGCACTTTCACTTGCAGCCTCAATTCAGTGGATTGCCAATTTCATCGTCTCCACTACCTTTCCTCCCTTACTTAACACCTTTGGACTAGGTTCTGCCTACGGTCTTTATACGATCGCAGCCGCCATCTCTATCTTTTTCGTAGCACTTTCTATTAAGGAAACCAAAGGTAAAGAACTAGAAGAGATGTAAAAATCGGCAACTGGTTCAGCTTTATCCAGAAAACTTGCATTCCGTACTTATACGCAGTTGCATTCATACGTAGCACATTGAATTTCTCCGCGTCGGGAGCGTCCCCCTGTCTGGGTGTCGATCTCAACTACTATGTTTGAACGCAACTCGGTATCAAAACTCTCCACCTATTAGGGTTGTATTGCCGGACACCCTAGTCATCATTGAGGCAAGAGGTCTGATGCACGATGCTATAGCTGTCGCCAGAAAGATTAGGACAGATTGAACGGCTAAAACGACCACGTTCCAGTAAAAAACCTTCTGCCTCCTGCCTTCTGCCTTTTGCTATATAACTCCATCTGGCTTCGACCGGGTTCAATCGATTTAGGGGATGATCATGAAAATCTTGGTACTGAATGCGGGGTCGAGTAGTCAGAAGAGTTGCCTGTACCAACTCAGTGATACCTTGCCAGAGTTGCCACCGAAACCCCTTTGGGAAGCCAAGGTGGATTGGACGAAACACCCCGGAATAGCAGAACTTGAGGTCAAAACATCCCGTTCAATCGCGTTGGAAGAACAGTTACAAACCAACTCGCGACCGGATGTGATAGCTCACATGTTAGAAACACTAACGAGTGGACAGACTCAGGTGATTGATCATCTAGCTGAGATTGATGTCGTTGGTCATCGGGTGGTGCATGGAGGGCAGAAGTATCGGCAAGCCACGTTGATTAAGCCAGAAGTTAAGGACGCGATCGCTAATCTTTCCAGCTTCGCTCCTGTTCATAATCCAGTCAACCTAGAAGGGATTGAAACAATTGAGACAATCCTGGGCACGGCTACACCTCAAGTTGCCGTCTTTGATACCGCCTTTCATGCCAATTTGCCGCAAGCGGCTGCCACTTACCCCATTCCCTACGAATTCTTTGAGCAAGGGATTCGGCGCTATGGATTCCATGGTATCAGCCATCAATACTGTGCTAATCGCACCGCTCAGCTCATGGGTCAAGACTTAGCATCCTTGCGTCTGATTACCTGTCATTTGGGGAATGGTGCTTCCCTTGCCGCGATCCGCGACGGTGAGAGCATTGATACTACCATGGGATTTACCCCCCTAGAAGGCTTAATGATGGGCAGTCGCTCTGGCTCGATTGACCCTGGTATCCTCATACACTTGCTGCGAAAAGCTGATTACGATGTCCAATCCTTAGATGAAGCCTTAAATAAGGCATCTGGAATGAAGGGAATTTCTGGAATATCGGGCGATTTACGCCAGATTATCAGTGAAATTAACCAGGGCAACGCACGGGCAAAATTAGCCTTGGATATGTACATCCATTCTCTGCGGAAGCATATTGGTGCCATGCTTGCCTCTGTGGGAGGATTGGATGCTTTGGTGTTTACGGGTGGGATTGGGGAAAACTCAGCCGCCATCCGAGCAAGCGCTTGTGAAGCCTTTGGATTTCTCGGTTGGAAACTCGATTCCCACAAGAATGGTGCCTCCCCTGTGGATATCGATATTGCCGCCACCGATTCAGCGATTCGTGTGTTTGTGGTACATACGGAAGAAGATTGGGCGATCGCACAAGACTGTTGGAAATTGCTGAAAAGGCAATAGGACTCCAGCCCTAATTTTTTAGGTCAATATTAACGTTAACCTCAAAGTTACTTCATAGCGGGAAAATCTTGAGTATGCTCATACAGCATTTTCAAATGCTTGCCCGATACAACACCCTAGCCAACCGCAGAGTTTATGAGAGTTGCTCACAACTCACGGATGCAGAGCGCAAGCGTACCCGACCGGCCTTTTTTAAGAGTATTCATGGGACGCTGAACCACCTTATGGTAGGCGATCGCATCTGGCTAACGCGATTTGAGGGTGGAGAGATTCCGTCTACGGGACTTGATGCGATTCTGTATGAAGACTTCGACGAGTTGCGAGAGGCACGGATAGCGGAAGATCAGCGGATTGAAGCGTTTGCCTCAGGTTTAGCCGAAGAGTTTTTAGCGAGTACGATTACCTACCGTAATAACAGCGGAAATATTCATACCGATCCTGTCAACTTGCTCGTGGCTCACTTTTTTAACCATCAAACCCACCACCGGGGACAGATTCACGACATGCTGACGCAGACTGAAATCGCCCCACCCGTCTTAGATATGCATCGAGTGCTGCGACCTTAGCCACAGAAATCGTTAACGCCCTAGATAAAAATAGCTGTCCCTAGATGCGCTAGGTGACAGCTTGCTTTTTAGGTCTTTAGAGCCAACGATACCCATAAAACCTGAACCGACAGCTCTTAATCCCAAATCCTCAATGGCTGATTAATCGTAGTCTATATGCTCAACCTGTCTCTCCATCACTGGAGGAGGCATATACTCCCTTCGTCTGGCTTGTATCGTTGGGGGAAGAGCCGCCGTGTAGGGATGTTGTACCACATAGGTTGTCCGAGGCGGACGCTGTTGTCGAGAAAGCACAGATAATGCCCCGATCACGACAACACCGCCACTAATAGTGACAGCCATACCTCCTAGCGCCCAGACTAATCCTGAAAGCATCGGATTATCTTGCTGCTCTACTTGAGTTTGTCCGGGTTGGGCTTTCGTTTGTGCAAACAAACTATTCCCATTCGTCTCGTTTTGCACCGTCATCCTTTGCATGAACGATTGCTGATTTTGCAATTGTTGCTTGAGCTGCTCAATTTCAGTTCGTTGCTGCTCTAGCTGCATGACGAGCCGTTGTTGGTCAGCGCTGTATAATGCTGAGCCAGGTGAAACCGTAGGCATAGCCTGCGGTTGTGTGCCATTCATAAAAGGAGTGGTCAAAGGGGTTGGTGAGACGGGAGGGAGTTGTGCAACAGGTGGAGCTGTTACTCCCAAATTTGCCCCTGCCCCTCCCCTCATCAGAAAAAGAACTGCCACCCCAGCGAAGGCAGCTCCTGTCAGGAAAGCCATACCATCACTCATCGCCCTTACCTCTAAACTGCAACTGAATCATCAATAATGGGAATGGATGCACTCTGATACTCCTCACTTGGACATTACTTAACCTTGGATTAATACGCCATTTCCTTCCGGAAGGGGGGGTAGTCGCTTTTGCCCTGTTGATATCTGCTCATTCATTCAAAACTACATTTGTTAAATTGTCCACCTTAGCGAGGTCTAAAACTTTTAAATCTCCTGATCAGCCATTTTTATACTAATTAACTCTTTTGAATAGATGAGACTGGTGGACGTTACATCAAGCCTATTGAATAGCGATGCCCTGAAAATAATACACCGATGCCAGCCACTGGCGTAAAAGCCTTGAGATTTTTTAAGCGTGAAGCGGTGTTCTCTACCTGCAAGATACTCATGTCCATCGAACCTCATCTCACAGCCTGAACAGAGCGATGTCCACTCAAACACCTCTAAATGAGTAGTTCAGCCTCATCTCTCCGTCCCCGCGTTTCCCTGTCTGCCCGTCAGCATCAATTCACCATTTAAATGCACAATAGCTTAACCTTATGGGTCAGGTACACCCAGTCAAACTCAGGGAATTGTCTAAGAATACAGCAGATGGATGAACCACCAGGATTTTAGAATCTAACAGGAGCCTTAATCAGGCTCTTAACGTCAAAAGGTTCACAGCTTTGGTGATGTTTTTTTGTCGCCCAGTTTAACACCCATCCATTCAACCGTTCACTGTTACCCTTCTCAACACTCATGCCTCATCCGGACAACCAAGATTTTAACAATCATTCCCAGCAAAACCGCAACAATCTGTGGTTAGAGGGATGCAAGACAGTGGTACTCAGTTTGGTGTTTGCTTTTGGGTTTCATATCCTGGTCGCCGAATCTCGCTATGTTGCTTCCGGATCGATGCTTCCTACTCTAGAGGTGAATGACCGCTTGGTCATCGACAAATTGAGCTATCGTTGGTCAAACCCAAAGCGAGGGGATATCATTGTATTTTCCCCAACCGAGAAGCTCAAGCAGCAAAATGTCCGAGAGCTGCTGATCAAACGAGTCATTGGTTTACCAGGAGAGAAAGTCGAGATTAAACAAGGGCGAGTCTACATTAATGATGGACTCTTATCAGAAAAATATATTGCAGAAAATCTGAAGTATCAGTGGGGTCCAGTCACCGTGCCAACTCAATCTTATTTAGTGATGGGTGATAACCGTGATTACAGCTATGACGGACGTTACTGGGGATTTGTACCTCAAAACAATATTATTGGTAAGGCTATAGTCCGCTTTTGGTCTCCTAAACGTCTTGGCCAAATCGATCCGGTTCCGCTATATCCAACCTCCCAACCCTCCTCTTCACGGTAATCGACCGAATGGAGTATTGGCAAAGGTCAACGTCACACTGAAGGCTGAATCAGGAAGGATGGAAGTTGATGATTTTTTGATGTCGCCTCAGCAAGAATAGAATAACGGCAGAGTTCGGTTATCGCAACATTTAAACCTAACCAATGATACTGATTAAGCCGCGTTTAACATTTTTTCCTAAACTTTGGCAAGAGAATATTCAGAAAGTAACAAAAAATGAATCCGAAGTAAGAGCCAGCAACGATTGATCAGTCTTTTATTCCAGGATTGATGCTCCAGTTTGGTTTTGTAAATTCCTTTACTATTTCCTCCCAATTCCTTTACAATATTCACACAATCTTTTTAGACTTATCATTACCATTCCGAAAATATTGGTTATACTATCAAAAGTAGTAGATTGAGATTCCACCGAAAAAAGAATTCTAGAAAGTTAACGTAGTTACAGTTCATTAAGCCTCTCAATTTACTCGATTGCTAGAACCTGTAAATTAAGTCTTTCTGGAGATATTTCTTGAGACATCAATTCTTTTCGGCTAAACAGGGTTACCCATCTACAGGAGTTAACCGGAGCCGGATAACTAAGTAAGAAGTGTAAAACCTTAGACTCATCCAGGGAGTTCTGGGCAGTACAGGAGGGTTGAAAATCTTCTCATGGCATGTGTCGATTTTAAAGTATTGAATCGACACCGAATACCTATGCGATTTTTTTCAGAAAAAATACCCAAGGCTAGAGTTTTTCTCTCGTCACAGTTTGCCCTTTTAAGCTTCAAGGATTCAACTGGAGATTCAGTAACGTTACGTTAGAAGGAGACAACCATGACTCTAGAGGCAGACATTAGAAATTTTCTCACTGATGTTGGTAACAATCATGACATTTTAAAATACCTTTACAATACGACACCAGAGAGCTTTGTTCCCTTTGAAACCCCCGTATACTATTCCGGACCTTACTGGGATCAAGAAGAAATTGTCGCCATCATGAGTGCCGTTTTAGGAGGCAAGTGGATTACTACCGGAGAAAATGTTTTTAAGTTTGAATCTCGATTCTCGAAAAAATTCAACTTCAAACACTCGGTGATGGTGAACTCTGGGAGTTCAGCTAACTTAGCTCTGGTGGGTGCGGTGAAAAAGTACCTGGGATGGGAAGATGGAGACGAGATTATCTTGTCAGTTGTAGGATTTCCCACAACACTCGCCCCAATCATTCAACATGATCTTAAGCCTGTATTGATTGACATTGAGTTAGATACTCTCAACTTTGACTTAGAGCTAATTGAGGAGAAAATCACTCCTCGAACCAGAGCCATTTTCTTATCTCCGGTTTTAGCTAACCCACCCGATATGGACAGGTTACTAGAAATTTGTGAGAAGCATAAGCTAGAGCTCCTGCTCGATGACTGCGACAGTTTAGGCAGCACTTGGCGAGGAAAATACCTCAATGAATATGCCATCGCCTCATCCTGTTCCTTCTACCCAGCACACCATATCAGTACTGGGGAAGGAGGCATGGTTTCATCGAATATTAAGGAAATTGTTGATATTGCTCGCTCTCTGGCTTGGTGGGGACGAGATTGTTATTGCGTGGGAGCCGCCAATTTATTGTGCAATGGCGCTTGTGGCAAGCGATTTGATCGCTGGATACCTGAATATGACGGTATCGTTGACCACAAGTATGTATTCACGAATATAGGATATAACCTAAAGCCGTTGGACTTACAAGGAGCAATTGGGTTAGCGCAGTTAGACAAATTCGAGGAAATCGAACAACGCAGAAATAATAGCAAAAAGCGGCTGCAAGCGCTTCTTGAAGAATATGTTGATGGAATAAAAATTCCTAACGAATTGCCAGAAGCAAGAACCTGTTGGTTTGGCACCCCCATCGTTTGCCCTGATCGCGAATCCAAACAATCGCTCGTGGAATACTTCGAGGAAAATAAAATCCAGACGCGGAACTATTTTGCTGGAAATATTTTGCTGCAACCCGCTTATAAACACTTAGGAAATGCTGCAAATTATCCAAATGCTAATGTAGTTTTGGATCGAGTGTTCTTTATCGGTGCGGCTCCACATTACCACGAGAAAATCTTTGAATATGTGCAAGAAAGGCTCAAAGCACGGTTTGAGAGTCAGAAATTAGATCAGGTGTTGAATCCCTCCTGCTGATCTGCCGTAAACTCCTTCTTCCTGTAGGAAATGTCAAGGATGGAGAGGAAGAGACCCTTACCTACTTCTATCAAAGAAAAAGATTAATCATAGTTTGTTGAGGGTTGTTCTTCTTGCTCCTCATGAACCAAGAATTTATGATCCGATGACGCGGCAACCGTTACGCCCCATCTCTCTCATTCTTGGATCATTTAGTAGCCCATCAAGCTGAAAAGTATGTACAAGATTACCTTTCCCATTCCGATTCTCCCTGTTGACGAAAAACATGTAGCCATTCCAACAGGGTTAGCTCGCGACATTCTCACACAACTCAAATACCAGCCAGAACTGCGACTGATCTGTCCGCAAGTTCCTGATGGCACAATCATGCAAGATTCCTACACAATTTGCTTGGATGATTACCCAGGACTTTCGTTTCGCCTATTACCCTGGAGCGGGGGTGTGCGTAGTTGGCCGCTTCATTATCTTGATGTAAGAGCTGTATTAATTGAGGAAGCGCGTGATGCTTCCGTCTGGCATACAGTCTGTGGGCCTTATTTGTGGGATGTGAGTACCTTGAGTTACGAGGTTGGACGTCTCTACACTAAAGGAATCCGAGTATTTTGCTTGGATAGCGATCCCGCCTCGTTACTAAAAACAAGCGGTGGTTGGTTAGCACTTAGATCTGGACTCGTCGATGCACAGATTAAGCAGCGCGTTGCCGATGCTGATGCCACGCTCTTCTTAGGCGTCGGAGTACAAAAAAGATACGGGCACTTAGCGCGTCGCTCCATCGCCAATCAAGCCGTGTGGTTGCAAAAAGAAGATGTTGCCACTGAAGAAGACGTGAAGCGTAAGTTCCAAGCCGGGTCTGATGAACCCATCCGGATGATTCTACCCGTTCGACTTGAGGCATGGAAAGGTGCGGACGATGTGATTCAAGCGCTGATTAACCTCAGTGATCAGTTACCGCCTTACCAACTCGATATCATGGGTGTTGGTCCGTATAAAGAACAATTGGTGAATCTCGCACGCAACCATACTGACAAGATTCGCTTTGTCGATCCCGTTCCTTACGGCCCTATTTTCTTTGAACGTCTACGCTCTTATCACATTGTTTTTGTTCCAACTCGCGGTTTAGAGGAACAAAGAGTAGCATACGATGCCGCCGCTTCGGGTTGTGTATTGCTTCACTCGCGCACGGTTACCCTGGAAACCTCACTGCGCGATTTACAGCCACGCTGGAGTTTTGAAC
>DATNQL010000840.1:0-2865 GCA_036704025.1 Stenomitos sp. | reverse complement strand
AGAGCTATTCCCATTCGGGTCAGCACCGGACGCCCCAATAATTAAATCATCGAATCCATCGCCGTTGACATCCCCTGCACTGCTGACTGAACTACCGGAAATGTCATTAGCCGCCTCACCGTTAATGGCAAAGCCACCGATGCCTGCTGTTACTGCACTCAGATTCACTGCCGTGCCGTCTGCTTTACCAAATACCACGTAAGACTTGCCAGAGCTATTCCCATTCGGGTCAGCACCGGACGCCCCAATAATTAAGTCATTGAATCCATCCCCGTTGACATCTCCGGCATTGCTAACTGAGCCTCCAGAGCGATCGCCTGCTGCTTCACCATTGATGGCAAAACCCCGATTATCAGTATCTAAGGCAATATTGCTCAACTCCACCGCAGACAAACTAGGGACACCAAAGTAAGATTGATTGAGATCTAATCCCGTTACACCTTGGACAATAGCAATTAGCTCATCCGGCTCATCTCCTGGTTTGTCCAAGAAAATGGCCGTTCCCTCTGGTACTGCTCCTAGGATGTAGTTATCCTTAGACCAACCCAGTTGAATCACATCTACATTGGGATTAAAGTCTGTAATTAGAGCATAGTCACCAGTGCCATCGGTAGTGTCATTGCCATCGTCATAGAACACCCTAGCAGGAGTACCTAAAACAAAGGTGTCTGACCCAGTTCCCCCTGTTAGGATATCAATCTCTCCTGCTGTTGTTAAACTACTGCCTTGAAGGATATCGTTTCCTTCGCTGCCGTTGAGGGTATCGTTACCTGCTAGTCCTAGGATGGTGTCGTTTTCGATTGTGCCTTCGAGGATATTGTTTTCTGGGTCGCCAATGATTTGTACCATTTTCAATTCTCCTTTGTTGTGGTTTGTTGGAGTTGCTTGGTGATTAGTCAATCGATGCAAGGATTTTAGATTGGTGTTACCGTAGTGGACGCAGCGTAGCGATTAGTTTCGATTTTTCGCCCCTAATAGGTAGGGGATAAACCCTAAAAAAACAATCCAAAATCTAAAATCTAAAATTGCTACGTTGTTTCAATGTCTCCCCATCGCTTTGTTTGAAGTTTCTTCGATTTGTTAAGCACCTTGTTGCTGCTGATAACGTTGGATACCATCCGAGTATTTGCCGCTGATGGCTGAATCTTCACGCCAATACCACCAACACCGCCGTTCTGCTCAAAGCGGTTGTTCATCAACATTGCTGCGTCGGAACCCAACAAAGCACCACCAATTCCGCTTCCTTCAAAGCGACAACCGGATATCAAATAATCGTTTCCCCACGCCTTATTGTCTTCAGGTGGTGGAACTGGGTCGTTATCTTTGCCAAAGATCAGAAGACCCCAACATTTTGCTTGATTCAGGATGCAGTCGCGTATTCTCCAGTGGAAAGCATTTCTGTGCATCACGATGTTGTAATCGTTTTGAAAGACACTACAGCGGTCTATATAGACTGAAATCGCTTTTGTATTAGGACGACTGCCATAAATCCCAGCAAAGAAGCCTGTAACAATTACGTCCCGGATGAAGACTTTGTTAGCACGCGAGACATCAATACCGATATTGACTCCACCGCCGATGCGTCCAATCGACAGATCGCGGATAGTAATATTAGTCGCAGACCGCTCCAAACGAATTGCAGAAACGCCGTCAGGAAGATTATCGAATATGAGTCTACCTGCACCATCGATGCCAACACCTGCAAGGGTAAACCGAGATGGAATTACCAGTGGTTCAGAGAGGTTGCAATCTTTATCGATAATTAGCGTAGCGTTGCTGTATTTGGTGTGGGCCACTGCTTTTAGGAAGCAAGGCAGATTTTGGCAGCCACCAATCACATCTTCAATTTCGCTGAGGAAGTAGAAGTGGGTGTTAAGGGGCTTCTTTCCCTCATCTTTGAGTTGCTGATTGTACTTTTCGAGCTTTTCAATTGCTTCGGGACAACCTGAATCTGGTTTGTCCGTGATATCTGTAATGTCTGGTCCTTCAAAGAGCGCGAATTTGTTTAATTTACAGATTCCGCTATCAAGCGGTAACTCTTTATAAGGGGGATTAAAAGGGGATAGTTTCGTCATCTGTTTCTAGCATTCGTAGTTGAAAAAAATTAAAATCATAGGAAGCTGTTCAGGAACACGAACGATCCTGAGCAGCTTGGTATGAGCAATTATTGGGCGCTTCACCACATTAGGCTTGCAGCTTATGGCGGTTTATTCCCGCTTCGATAGAGTCTGCCTACCTACCTTTTGCTCAAAGTGTGTCAGCCCTTTCATTTTTTCACGATGACTTCAGAGTGACGGCTGAGGTACTCTCGGTCGCTGTTGCTCTGCCGAGGGTGTCCTACTGACAAGGAACTCTTCAAGATTGAGTTGTTTCTCAGATTCATCGAAAACGCCCCTAAGCTCAAGGGCGGGCGAATGAATAGTATTTGCCGCACCCAAGCGGAATGAAACCTCTTGGTCACCAAGCTTAATTTCTCCTCCATGTACAACAATGCTAGAAGCTCTCACACCAACAAGTTCTAAGCTATTGTCTTTGAGTGGGTTGGTGAAAATATATTCGTAGATGGAATACTGGCTTGACGAACAGGTTGCTTCCTTGAGAACAACCGCTGCAACAGCACTTTTCTCTCTGAGACTTGCTAAGTTAACCGGACTTTGTAGGGTTTCAGTTAGAACGATCCAAAATCGGTTATTGCGACAGGTAAATTGAAGTGCCCCTTGTTTAGCGATCGCGATTGCTGGCAATTGTCGCCGGAGATCGGACTCAACTGCTTCCAGAGTAGCTGGAGCCAGACGCTCGACTCGAAGCGCAACTGCATTTTCTCGCTTGAGTACTAGCCTCTCCTGGGGGGGTGGCGGTATGAGT
>DATNQL010000839.1:0-4436 GCA_036704025.1 Stenomitos sp. | reverse complement strand
AATGCTCACAACTTCCCCCTCGACTTGGCGGCTGGTGAAGCGGCTCCTGTGGCTCTAACCGCTCCTGTAATCAATGGCTAATTCTTAAGAATCTAGCTTAAAAAAAGCGTCTCCGCGAGGGGGCGCTTTTTTATTTTGGATTTAAGTTGGATTAAAAGTTATAGGAAAACCGAATGGCTTACTCAATCCAAGAGTTGGATGCAACGGCTTTCGTCAAAGTCCGCGGCTCAACTGATGCCCAACAAATGTTTCTGACTTGGAGAGGTTCAATTTACTCTTTTGTCCCTGATGAGCCACAAAAGCATCTGTTTAACATCGTAGGAATGAGTGTGGGACGATTTCTTGATAATCAGGATGGTAGCTGGTATCTCACCTCAAGGGAACTCTCTTATTATCTCGATCCAATGACGGACGACCCTCTGAGGAGGTGGGACAATCCCTGGACAGGGGAACGGCTGGCAGTGGTTCATGTTGCCAATAAGCTGGTACAACGTTTCATTCGAGGACGATTACCGGTGGGAGTCAATGGTAATGTGGCTACTGTGTTTTTTAATTTGTTTTCTAATTACCCAAATCCTTTACAGGAGGAAAAATTTTTAGCTTATAGTCCACATCCTAACTATCAATCTGTTGAACTGTTTAAATTTACAGCTGCCACGGATGAACTTCTTGACCCAAATGTGTCTTCAGTGTCTAAAGTGATACTGTCTTGGGATAGAGTTGGGCCTTGGCTTCCCTGGATGAAGATGGGGAATAAAGGAAAAGGAGGTCATCTAATCTATAGTGCTTTTGGGAACAAAACAGACAGTTTTTCTGATTTACCCGCATTGCTTCAAGACGAAATTAACTCTCGCCTGCCTTTGTATAAAAATGCTCCTACGTCAAAATTAGACCAAGAAGATATGACTTCTTGGACTTATTTTAAACGGCATTTTGAGGCTTATCTTCGTGGAGATGTTTTTCCGATTCCAGAGGCAGAGGATGAGTAATTTGTCGGTTTAGGGTATGTTCGTTAGTGTGTGTTCAATTAACCACAGAGGTATAGAAAACACCGAGAACAGAAAGGGAGAGATGCGGCGTTTTTCTTTTCCAGGGCAGCTTGTAGAGAGATTTTAACTAGGTTTGAGCTGTAGAGGCTAGGGAAATCAAACGATTACCTTGACTCATCAATTTATGAGCTGCCACAACTTCTTGTCTAGCCCATTGATCGGCTGCCACAATGTCATCCAAAGATGGATTTTGGCAGTTATCAGCTTGGTTGCGATCGCACACATATTCAATGCAACGCGCAATATCTAAATATCCAATTTTTTCGTCTAAAAATAGCGCTACGGCTTGTTCATTTGCCGCATTCAACACCGCCGGCATGGAACCCCCGGCACGTCCTGCTGCATAGGCTAGTTGCATACAGGGATACTTTTCATGGTCGGGTTCCCTAAAGGTTAGACTGCCTGCTTTCACTAAATCCAGCGTTTCCCAGTCCGTGTAAATGCGATTAGGCCAAGATAGAGCATAAAGTAGGGGTAAGCGCATATCCGGCCATCCCAATTGGGCTAAGACTGAGGTATCTTGCAGTTCAATTAGGGAGTGAATGATGCTTTGGGGATGGATCACGATATCGATGCGATCGTAGTCCATGCCGAAGAGGAAGTGAGCTTCAATCACTTCTAATCCCTTATTCATTAGGGTGGCAGAGTCGATCGTAATCTTACGACCTATTGACCAGTTGGGATGCTTGAGGGCATCTGTCACTTTGGCTTCTGCTAACTTTTCTACAGGCCAATCTCGGAATGCCCCCCCAGATGCCGTCAACAGAATTCGGCGTAAGCCGCCTTTAGGTACACCTTGAAGGCATTGGAAGATGGCAGAATGTTCCGAGTCAGCCGGTAGTAGCTTAACGCCATGTTTCTCAATTAATGGCAGTACGACTGGGCCACCGGCAATCAGGGTTTCTTTATTGGCAAGGGCGATATCTTTACCCGCTTCAATGGCAGCAATGGTCGGTAACAACCCAGCACAACCGACAATACCCGTAACGACAATATCTGCGTCTGCATAGCGGGCTACTTCTGCGACTCCCGCTTCTCCTGCGAGTAGAATAGGCTGGGGGTCTAAATCTGCGATCGCCTCTTTGAGTTCTGGTAATTTCTCTTCGACACAGATGGCTGCGATCGCAGGTCGAAATTGCCGAATCTGAGACGCTAACATCTCCACATTACTCCCCGCCGCCAATCCCACAATCCGGAATTGGTCGGGGTACTGAGTCACGATATCTAGGGTTTGGGTACCGATGGAGCCAGTTGAACCGAGAAGATTAATCGCTTTCACAATACTTTAAGAATTACGCCCCTCATTACTATAAGGTTCTTTGGGCTACTTCTTGGCGGCTTAAGGGAGGAAATTTTTCAGGATTAGACGTTAGGATGATTCGGCTAATGCGCTAAAACCCACTCTGCATAGCAGTGGACATAGTCATGCTCGTCGGTAAAGCGTTTATGTGCCGCCCTGAAAAGGCTGGGTGAGTCCAGAAACCAAACGAGACGCAACTGCTCTTTATATCATGTCCGGTTAAACACCCATCGTTAGGATTGACGCGGGGACACGGGGACACGGGGACGCGGAGAGTTTTTATGATGGGTAATTAAGACGGAAATGATATTAAAGCACGGGCACGACCATGCCCAACGCCTTTGGTGTTAGATGCCATAAACTTAATGCAAGACTCTACGCCTTCAGGGTCGTTGAGGCTAAGTCTATCGGCAAGATTAACAAAATAGGTGCGTATAGCAGAGTAAGGTGAAAAATTTTACACAATTATCTTACATACTAGTGCAGCTTGGCATAAATAACTATCCAGTTGAAAAAGGTTAAAAAGCTTACTGTACACACTTTCTTCCCTTCTGCCCTCTGCCGCCTGTCTTCTGACTTGAAAGTGGGGTGTAGGGTGTGGGGTGTAGGGTGTGGGGTGTGGGGTGTAGGGTGTAAGGGAGGACTATTTTCATTCATGGCGGTGAATTTTTTTCATCGGGACTGCCTTCTTGCACTAGCTAATTGATGACACCCATGTCTTACGATTTACTCCTGCGTCGCTGTCGGTTACTCAACGACGAAGTTGATATTGGCATTCGAGATGGATTAATTGCCGCCATTTCTCCTCAACTCAACGAACGAGGAGAAGTAGAACTGGATATACAAAGTCAACTGGTGAGTCCACCCTTTGTCGAGTCACATATTCATCTCGATTCAGCATTAACAGCCGGTGAACCCCGATGGAATCAAAGCGGAACTTTATTTGAAGGTATTGAAATTTGGCGAGAACGTAAGCAAAATCTAACCCTAGAAGATGTCAAAAATCGAGCCAAAGAAACTTTAAAAATGCAGGCATCTCAGGGTGTGTTATTTGTTCGTAGTCATGCCGATGTAAGCGAATCAACCTTAACCGCGCTTCAAGGTTTGCTAGAAGTGCGGGAAGAAGTCAAAGATTGGATAACCTTACAAGTCGTCGCATTTCCCCAAGATGGGATTTATGGTCACCCTAAAAATGAGGAGTTACTGGAAGAATCAGCAAGATTGGGTGCGGATGTAATAGGGGGAATTCCTCATTATGAAATGACGCGAGAAGATGGAGTGCGATCAGTACATCGGATTTTTGAATTAGCGGAGCAATATCATCGGATGATTGATATCCATTGTGATGAAATTGACGATGACCAATCGCGGTTTTTGGAAGTTGTATCGGCTTGTGCAATTCGGACTGGGATGGCATCACAAGTCACGGCTAGCCATACAACGGCTTTTGGTTCTTATAATAATGCTTATGCCAATAAGTTGATGGGATTTTTGCAGCGATCGCAAATTAACTTCATTGCCAATCCCTTGATTAATATTACCCTTCAAGGACGCACAGATACTTACCCCAAACGTCGAGGTGTAACGCGAGTCAAAGAATTGTGGCAAGCTGGTTTGAATGTCAGTTTAGGCCACGATTGCATCCAAGACCCTTGGTATAGTTTAGGGACGGGAAATATGCTGAATGTAGCCCACATGGCGGTTCACGTTTGCCAGATGACGGGAATGGCTGAAATCGAAGCTTGTTTTGACATGGTGACCGTTCATGGAGCTAAAACGTTAAATGTAGCAGATCACTATGGCATTGAAATTGGGAAACCCGCAAATTTGATAGTTTTAGATGCTGAGAATCGTTACGAGGCAATTTGTCGTCAATCGACTGTTCGTTATGTGATTTCCCAAGGAAAGCTATTAGCCCATACAGCAACAGCAAAAACTGAATGGAAGAATAGAGATGATAGGTGAGGGATCTATTGGTAATGGATAAGTGGAAATTAATCTATAAAAACTCAAGAATCAAAAGCATCCATTACCCATTACCCATTACCCATTACCCATTACCCATTACCCATTACCCATTACCCATT
>DATNQL010000838.1:0-3074 GCA_036704025.1 Stenomitos sp. | reverse complement strand
AATGGGTAATGGGTAATGGGTAATGGGTAATGGGTAATGGGTAATGGGTAATGGGTAATGGGCAAGACGTACCCATTACCATTTCTGCCGCTTTTTAATGACTCCCTTCTGCCATCTGCCTTTCTTTTGCATTGGGGGAGGGGCGGGGAGTAACGCCCTCCTGACTGATTTAGCCAATCATTTTGATATTTAACAATTTATCCGGCTACTGTTGAATCCAAAAAAGATGAGCGGGAGTGATATGAGGATTGAGTTCAACATAGTTATATTCACCCTCCCAAGTGTATTGGGCATTGTTGAGCAAATCGTGAACCTGGTAGGGTTGATCGGGTTTGATTCCTAAAGACTCTAAGGGTAAATGAATCCAGCCGGATTGGGTATGGTGGGGATTGAGATTTACCACCATCAGCATCACATCCCGCAAATCTTCAGTTTGTTTGGTGTAACAAATAATCTCCTCGTTATCAATCGGATGGAAGCGGATGCTATTGTTACTTTGCAACGCTGGATGTTCTCGACGGCTGCGATTCACCCGTGCAATGTAATCCTTGATGGTGTAAGGACTATTCAAGTCCCACTCCCGGATTTGATATTTTTCCGAATCTAAGTATTCTTCACTACCTTCTCGAATGGGTCGGTTTTCACAAACATCAAAAGCTGGCCCATAAATCCCGTAATTAGCGGTTAAGGTGCCGGCAAGAACTAACCGACTAATAAAAGCCGGTCGTCCGCCGTGTTGGAGAAAGGCATGGAGAATATCCGGCGTATTCGGCCAAAAGTTGGGTCGAAAGAACTCGCGGACTTCCGTCTGGGTGAGTTCCTTCATGTACTCGGTCAATTCCCATTTATTATTGCGCCAAGTGAAATAAGTATAGGACTGGGTAAAGCCCATCTTGGCGAGGCGAGACATCACTTTGGGACGGGTAAAGGCTTCTGCCAGGAAGATCACATCGGGATCAGCTTGTTTGACTTCTGCAATCATCCACTCCCAAAACGGAAACGCTTTGGTATGGGGATTATCCACCCGAAAGATGTGTACTCCTTGGTCAATCCAAAACAGCACAATACTTTTTAACTCTTCCCATAGGTTTTGCCAGTCTTCGGTTTCAAAGTCTATGGGGTAAATATCTTGATACTTTTTGGGTGGGTTTTCTGCATGTTGAATGGTTCCATCGGGTCTACGCTTAAACCATTGGGGATTCTCCCGCGCATAGGGATGGTCGGGGGAGCACTGGTAAGCGAGGTCTAAGGCTATCTCAATGCCATACTCCGCCGCTTTACTGACTAATTTTCGGAAGTCTTCTAGAGTACCGAGTTGGGTGTGAATCGCTTTGTGCCCTCCTTCTGGAGCACCAATGCCCCAAGGCACCCCCACATCTCCTGGTTCGGCGACAACGGTGTTATTCTTGCCTTTGCGAAAGGTAACGCCTATCGGGTGAATGGGCGGTAGGTAGAGGACATCAAAGCCCAAATCGGCAATGTAGGGGAGACGGGCGATACAGTCGGCGAAGGTTCCATGTTGTCCTGGTGCGCCACAGGAGCGGGGAAACAGTTCGTACCAAGTGCTGAAGCGGGCTTTTTCTCGGTCAACGGTAACTTTGAGGAGTTTTTCGTAAGTGCTGGCAAATTTTTGGTCAGGATGCTTGCTCATGAGCAGAGCCAGTTGCGGTGACACGATTTTGTCCTCAAGGATGCCATTGCTCGCGTTGGCATGGGAACGCAAAGCCTCACACCAAGTTTTCAATTGTTCGGCATCATGACCGGATGCTCGCTGACTCGTTTCTTCAATCAATTGAGCGCCAATCAGCCAATCAACGGGTACAACCTGCGCCGCGTCAATCTTTTTCAGAATGTCTCGCCGCCAAGACTGAAAATGGTCTACCCAAGCCATGAGGGTATAGACATAACCCCCCTGTTCAGAAACGCTAAATTCCCCTTGCCATCGGTCATTGAACAAGGGAGACAGTGGTGCTTCTTGCCACTGTTGCGATGTTTCTGGACGGTACAAAATCACACCTGCGATCACATCGTGACCATCACAAAACATATCGGCTTCAACATGGATTTTCTCACCGATGGTTCGTTTGATGGGAAAACGACCCCCATCAATTTCTGGCGAGACTCCTTCAATCTGGACTCGTTGTCTACCTTCCTTCGGCAGCATTAACCGTCTCCCTCTACTTGATGGAAAAATTTTTAAGAATTATAGAGATCGCACTCGAAAGTCTACTCCTTCCCAGGATGGAATGAATGGCAAGACACCCCAAAATATGCCAATTATTTAATGACCTTGGCGTTACTTTTTTGAGCCAATTTTAGATACTTTCAATTAGCCGATCTGTCTTTATCTTTATCTAGCGTATCATCGATATCTGTCTTAAGGGTATTGATATTGGCTAAAGGATTATTAATATCTATCCGAAGGATTATTTAAATTGTTACAAATAAGTTATCTGTTCTCGGCTTGGGGTGCCTTATTCTTGATTCTTATTCATGGCCTTACCAGTACTCGAACTAAAGAGAATGCTTCCCAAAAACATGCCAATACCAACAATCCACTCACAAGTCATAAGATGATGCGAGCTTGTAATATAGGCTTTCTCGATTGGATGCGGTACACTTTCAACCTCTCTCCAAACCTCTCTCCTACAAGGAGAGAGGCTTTGAAATTAGCCCCCTTCCCCAGTAGGGAACCGGAGCTTTAGTGAGGAGGTTGGGGGTTAGGTCTGAATGTACTCCATTCATGTGAGAATCGCTATAATTGTTTGTTATTCAACACAACATCACTTTTTTTAAAGAGTCGAGTTCAGACCTTTTTGAAGTACAAGAGTTTGTTGTTCTTTTTTGGAGAGATCTACTCCAAACTCATGCATAGTGTTGTTTTCTTAGATCAAATACCTAAATGTTCGCTACAAATCACTCTCCGCGTCCCCGCGTCTCCATGTCCCTGTGTCAATCATCTGTAGCAAACTTAAGGAGAAACGATATTAGCGGACAAGATATCACCCTCTTGAAAAGATATAGTTCCTGAGTGCAGCATGGCGGAAATAACTATCCAGTTGAAAAAGGTTAAA